>RFNX01000159.1 GCA_009926905.1 Flavobacteriales bacterium | reverse complement strand
AATATATCAGATGAAAGCTTATTACTTTGCGCATATTTATTCGCCTTTCTAGCAGCTGTCAATAAATTATCCAATGAGCTACAGATACTTTCAACATTCGAATCATTAAACGATATTTCATGTGCAACTTCCAACAAGTTGTTTATCCGAAGCTCGTCCCATTCTGCATCTGTATCCGAACTATTTTCATTCGAAGAATTGGATTCCGAATTACCAGTATCATTATCAAAAATAAGACGTTTTGGAGTCGCCCAGCCTGTTTGTCCAAAGATTTTATTGCTCAACCATTTACCCGAATTGCGACCTGTTTCTCCCCAGAATCCGCCCCAGAATCGACTTTTTTTTGGCATGTAATTATTGTTTAGACAGAACGTGTTCTATAGCTAATTCATTTAAAATTTGGAGTTGTTCATACATCGTAACAATTGTACCAACTAATTCATTTAAAAGCTCTTGCTTTTTAATTTCCTCGCCATTTTTTATAAACATTTCAAAACGAATTGGAACTACCCAACGATCTTTATACTTCCAAACAGCATCCTCTACTTTAGCATTGCTTCTTTTGATGAACATAACTTTAGAACAATAGTCGTCAATAGTTGAATTAATTTTAGAAATTACAGTTTTAATTTCCGATTGATCAAGGTCTTTTTGAAAATTGTTAGACGTTGTGAATAAAACACCTCGTTCGCTATAAAATGAAATCTTAATTCCTTGTGTAGTCGCAATTGGTGTGAATCTAGACCAATTATCGAAAGCATTATTGGTTTTTTCAAAGTGAATTGTTAAATGCTTTTCAAATCGCTTTTGATTACAAACAACTTTACTTTTTTCAGACAAGGCTTTATTTAATAATGGGAGCAGCAACCCATTTAGTTGTTTTAATAAAAAAGAACTATTAAAGGCCACTACAGGTTTATCAAAAGCAGCAATGTTTGTAACGGATGAATTGGAAAGTGCAAGTTCAATTAAATCTCCAATATTGTTATTGTCTTGTATAAAACTTCTAATTGAGTTAAAGAATTGTGATATTAGTATTACCCTACTTTTCAAATAAAAATCCTTTTCACAAAAACGATAAAGCACTTTCTCCCATTCTTCATCAAACTCATCTTGCGAAGACAGTTTTTTATCTGTATCCTCTACAATAGTTGATAAATTCAACTCTAAAGCAAACTTTTCATCCCACTTTGTAAAGTCAGGGCGTTTTAAAAGCAAACTATAAATTTGAGGAAAGGCAATTTGGGCGTTAACAACTGCGTAATTAACCAAAACCGTTTTATTGCTTTTATCTTCTTCACTTTCTTTTTCTACTGAATTGTCTGTTTCATTTACACAATTAATGAGCGAAAGAGAATTTAAAAGACGCTTTAACGAACGAGGGTTTGTACCAACTGACAATCTTGTCAACTCACTCAGAGAAGCAACAAATTCTTCATTTTCTTCTTGTTCATGCGTAAGATAACCAATATCTTTTAAGCTTTTAATGAGAAAATCATTGATGTTATAAGTTGCAACGGGCATTGAAAAAGGAAGCTGTATTATTTTATCAAAAAAGGAACGAAACTCGCGCTCATTTTTTTCTGAAAACTTACCAAACTTCGGTTCTAAGCCTTTAATTACCACATCATAATCTATTGCAAGAACAAACACACAACTCTCTAAATCAAATATATTCTTTAACAATTCTAATATTTGAACAGCAATAGGAGGATCAATTCTATCTAAATCATCAATGAAAAAGATGAATCCATTTTTTCCTTTCTTTTGGAGAATCTCTTTAATGGTAGCGTTAAGTTCATTTCTTAATTCTAAAATGGTAACTTCCTTGTTGTTGCTTCCTAAACTATCCAAAGAGTCGCCAATGTCATTTCCAGTTAGCGCTTGAACACCCATTCGAGCTCCAAACTTAAAAACTCTTGAAAAGGTAGAAATAACTTTGTTTTTCGTATCAGGACAAGTAGCGATAATTTCTTCCGATAAACCTTTAATGATGCTGATTATTGCTGATTCTGCATCCTTCATTAAGCTATAATGCCAAGTGTTTACCCAAACAGGTAAGAATTTTGCATTTTGGTTATCACACAATTCTTCTTTCAATGTGTTCATAAGTGAAGTTTTTCCACTTCCCCATTCTCCTTGTAATGCAATTGTAATGGGTGTATTACTACTTTCAATGAACTTTACGAGACCTGATTTATAGCGGTCTATTCCTAATAAATCAACTTCTTGTGCTTTTTTAGGTGTGTCAATGATGCTTGTTGATGGTGTCATTTTGGCTCTGTTATTTTAGTTGCTAAACAATATCCTTGTTTCAAAACTTCTTGGGTAATGAACTGCCAGATTTCTTTCGTTTGTTCTGAGTTAAAACTAATAATTTTTATTCCTGTCGGGTTATTGGAAAACTGAAATCAATGATGAGAATAACGATTTTACCAATTACTTAATGTTTTTGATGTTTTCCTTCAATCGTTCAATTTCTTTCTTTTTAGATTCCATTTGATTGACAATTGAGTTGATAGCATTAATCTTACTTTGACGATACGAACGCTTACTATTGGCGTCTTTGGTGTTTTTTATCATCGTCCCATAATATTCAGACTTATGTTTTTTATCGTCTTTTAATCGTTGTAAATCTTTACGAACGCTTTCGATTCTTACTTTATAACTTGCAATTTGATTTCTTTGAGATTGAGTTAGTGGCATAGTTTAAAATTTAAAAAGTCTACTCCCTTTTTGGCGTTTCGACGGTCTCCAATTTAACTACTTTACAATATTGTATATTTCAATAGCTGAGGAACCCGGTCTTTTGAAACTAATTGATTTGTTTTTTACCGCAATACCATCAACATTAAAACTTATTTCGGCAATACATACCGAATCGTTTCCAGATTTTGTAGTCGGTTTTACAACAACAAGATTATCATTATTATCAGAAATAGCAACATTTACATAACTTCTATCAAAAGCTGAACTACCACCAAGGTTAGACCAATCCCAACATATTAAGAATACTTTATCAATATGACTATTATTTACTACTGATAATGTTTCAAGTTTTTCATTTTCACCTCCATACATTTCATCTTTATCAAGGTTGATGTATGGACTTGTTGTAAGAGAACCTTTGTTACCAAAATAAACTAATCCTTTATCCCCATTTTTTAAAACATATAGAGCTGCCAAATCAAAATCAATATCTTTAAACCACCTTAAACGGGCTTTAAAACTGTTTGAAAGCTTTGACTTTACTTCTTGATTTACTTCGGTGAGTAACGATTTGGTTTTTTTTGTTTTTATCCCAGCAATATTGTTCTCACCTGCGAAGTTTACAAATAACTCTAATACTTTCTTTGAATCAGTCATAATCCCTTCAATGTCATTAGGGTTAAGTGTTTCATCAATTAAATTAATTTTAAAGGTTATTGCAACATGTGTCTCTTTGAATTTATTCAAATTATCCTTTATCTGTGAAATTATTATCCCTTTAGTAGTCAATTTACTTAAATCATCCTTCAATTTAATCCAAAGATTACTTTTTGTAGATATGTCATTTTTCGTCACAATATTGATTTGAAATTCAACCTGATTTGAATTAGGATGTTTAACAAGCCAAGCAATTTGTTCTGCATATGGTTTGTTAATATTAATTGATTGTCTCCAGTTTCCAACGTAATCATCTTTTGAATTTCTAGAACTAAATCGAGAAATATATGAATCAGTAAATAAACTTACTTCACTTGATAATTCATAAATAAACTTCTTAGCAGATTGTTTGGTTTTTTCCATTTTTCAATATTTTTTTAATAAAACTTACTCTCTTTTAGGCGTTTCAGTACCTGCTTAAATTCTTGTTAAATAAAATAAAGGTTGCCAAATTGACAACCTTTAAAAAATTAGAATGAAGTTGGATGAGCTTCCTTTGCTTTTGTTGCGCCTAGTTCTTTAACTTTGTCATTGTAAGCAGTTAGAGTAACCTTATCATCCTCTTTTAAAGATTGATTATTTCGCTCATTTTTAGTGTACATCACTTCAATTTTAACACCATAAGCTTTTTCATATCTACTTTCGAAAGTTCCAACATGCATATTTCCAGTGGTAGTTAATTCAACCGCGTCTTTTTTTACTCGAATCGATGCGTGTGTTACATCCCATTTTGAAGCCTTTCCTGATTCATCAAAAAAACGTAACCACAAATAAGGAAATTTGTCTGTGAATTCGTTTGCAATACTTTTTAATAACTTGTTTCCTGTAAATTTAATTTCTGCCATAATTTAAAAATGTAATGTTATCGCCTACTCTATGCTTTTCGGCATCCGCGCTTATAATTATTAATCTCTGCCAAATTTAAGTCCACACTTCCGAAAAAATAGCATCAAGTTGTTTCAAGTTCACTTCGACGTATTTTCGTATCTTTAAACTTCTTTCCTTTGGATATGGCGCGACATTTTACCCTCGATAATGAAGATTTAGTATTGCAAGAATTGAAACGACAAGTTGAAAAACGTTCTGGTATTTACCTGCAATGCTTCAGCGATTGCAAACGTCTTTCGGAGCTTTTAGATCAATCTGGAATTAGTATTTCTGCTCTGACTTTGTCGCGTTGTTTTGGGATTTCAAAATCGACTCATCGACCATTTGTTTCAACATTGAACTTATTGTCGGTTTATTTGGGATTCCGTTCGTTCAATCATTTTTCAAGTGAAACAAATGATTTAGTAAAATATGCGCTGACTTATCCGCAGTTACAATTTGATGCTGGAGAATATGCCTACCCTGCACTTGAATTGGCAATAAAAGTTGGTGATTGGAAAACAACACGATTGATTTTAGAAACATTCGATTCCACCAAATCTACTATACTTGAAATGGTTTGGTTTCTTGGAAAACAAGCGCGCAATCACGAAGAAAAAAATCAATTGTTGGCCCTACTTGCAGACACAGAAACAGGACGAAAATTCTTTTACGAATGGTTTGTGGACGAAGATAATCCCAACGATTATTATTCAGATGCTTTACAACAGTTCTATCAACCCCTTACGAATCAGATTGGAAACAAAATTTTCTACCATAGCTTTTTGAATTCCAAGCGCATTTATCGAGGCGAAAAGATTAATTGGCAAGAATTAAAGTTCATAAACGACTCTTCAATAAACACGGACGAATTGCACTATCACCAATTATCTCGTTTGTTTGAAATGCGTATTCTTTCAGAATTTTCTGGATTGAACCGTAGATTGGTGATTGAAAAAATCATAGATGCTATGCTAGAAGTTCTTCCGAAACAACCTTGGCGACATCAAAATTGGATCCTGATGCGTTCTGTAAAAGCCTTGGTAATTGCTGGTCATTTTGAAGAACTCATCCAACAGCATCAGGGATTGAAAAAAGTAATTGAAAAACTTTTCGTTGTTTCAGAAGGAAAAATGTTTTCGAATGCTGAACTTGCCTTACAGTTTATCGTGCATGCTTCACCTAAATTGAAGCACTTAGTTCAAACACCACCAACACGAATTCAGCACCAAGTTTTCAATGAAGAAATAACGCGTTTGAGTTTGGAAAGCGCTACTGCTCTTGTTTACACAAAAGGTCCGTTACGTCAATCAATGGAACAAAATCTACGAAAATTCACAAGTAACAATGAGCATGCTTGGGTGATGAATTTGTTGGGAAAATAAAAAACCAACGTCTGAACGGTATTTCTTTTGATTGAATGATTAATGAGAACAGGGTTTGCTTTAAAATCAGAAAAATCAAATGAATCAGAAAAATCAAAGTCCTGACTTGCTGATTGATTAAAAAACAACTATATTTATGTTAGAAAATTAATCAAAATGAGTTTAAACAACAAATCAAAAGAAGAAAGTACTATAACGAAGCTTCATTTATTTGAAGAACAACAGCTGCGTACTGTTTGGGATTCTGAACAAGAAAAATGGTATATTTCTATAGTGGATGTTATAGAAGTACTTACAGGCACTGACCGACCAAGAAAGTATTGGAATGATTTGAAAACCAAACTTAAAAAAGAAGGAAGTGAGTTGTCCGAAAAAATCGGACAACTGAAAATGCAATCTTCTGATGGGAAGTATTATCAAACTGATGTTGCAGATACAGAACAACTTTTTCGTTTAATTCAATCTATTCCTTCACCTAAAGCAGAACCTTTTAAACTTTGGTTGGCGCAAGTGGCAGCAGAAAGATTAGATGAATTACAAGACCCTGAATTGAGTATTGATAGAGCTTTAGAACAGTATCTGAAATTAGGTTACTCAGAAAACTGGATAAACCAACGATTGAAAAGTATAGAAATCAGGAAAGAATTAACAGATGAATGGAAAAAGCGTGGTTTAAAAGAGGGATTACAGTTTGCTACGCTTACAGACATAATTACGAAAGCTTGGAGCGATAAAACAACAAAAGAGTATAAAGTGCTTAAAGGATTGAAGAAAGAAAATCTTAGGGACAACATGACCAACACAGAGTTGATCTTAAATATGTTAGCAGAGGCTTCCACAAAAGACATATCCGTTGCAACCAATCCCAAAGATTTTGAAGAAAGTAAAATTGTTGCCAAACAAGGAGGTAATGTTGCCAATGTAGCAAGGAAGGAATTAGAAGCGAAAACAGGCAAAAAAGTGGTATCCGAATTAAATGCAAAAGATATATTTAAAAGCATAGAGCAAGATAAAACCTCGAAGACAAAAAAGTAAAAAAATCATTATATCTGAATAAATTGTTATTTTTAACATCTAATTCAGATATAATGTATATTGAGTTTAAAAATCAGTTTGATAAAAGGCCATTGATTTCTCTGATTGAAATACAAAAGTCCTTTCCAAAACTAGATAAACGAAGATTGACAGAATGGAATAAAAAAGGATATATCGAAAATATTAAGCGAGGTTTTTATCGATTTACCGACCAGCCTATTCATCAAGGATTGATTTATTTCGTAGCAAATAAAATCTACGCCCCTTCTTATGTTTCCTTGGAAAGTGCATTGGCATTTTATGAAATAATTCCAGAAGCCGTTTTTAGCGTTACTTCAATTTCGAGTTTGAACACAATGAAATTAAAAGCGTCTGTTGGAAATTTAACCTACAATCACCTGAAGGAAAATTTGTTTTTCGGCTATGAATTAAAAGAACTAAACGGATTAACGATAGCAATGGCAAGTGCTGAAAAAGCAATTCTTGATTATTTGTATCTTCATTCAGAAATAAAAACGACTGTTGATTTTGAAGCAGTGAGATGGAATAAAGAAATTTTAAAAATGCTTGATTTGCAACTATTTTCTGATTATCTTCAATTGTTCAATTCAAAAAGCGTAACAAAGCGTTTTCAACTTCTATTAAAATACATCCATGATTGACTTAAAAGAAATAAAAAGATTTTATCTAGATTCAATTCATCCATACGAACGATTTTTACTGAAAGAATACCTGCAATATAAGATTTTGGATATTGTTTTTTCTAGTAAGTACGCCTCAAAATTGGTGTTTATTGGTGGGACTTGTTTGCGAATTGTTCATCAAAACCAACGATTTTCAGAAGATTTAGATTTTGACAACTTTAATTTGACCGCCGAAGAATTCAACGATTTGGGAATTTTAATTAGAAATCAATTGGAATTACAAGGGTATGAAGTAGAACTAAAAAATGTTATTAAAGGCGCTTTTCATTGCCACGTTCGTTTTCCTGGTTTGTTGTTGCAATCGGGTTTATCGGGGTATCAAGAAGAAAAAATCCTTATCCAATTAGATTCAGAAGCACAAGGCTATGACTTTGAACCTGAGCACTATTTTTTAAATAAATTCGATGTATTTACGACCATTAAAATTGCGCCCTTGCCCTTATTGTTAGCTCAAAAATTCTATGCTGTTCTCAACAGAAAGCGAAACAAAGGCCGCGATTTTTTTGACATCGTTTATTTGTTGAGCTTGAACGTAAAACCTGATTTTGGTTTTCTTAATCAAAAACAAGGAATCCATAACACGGAACAACTTAAGGAAGCAATTTTAACTCATTGTCAAAAAATAAATATGACAGAAATGGCAAATGACGTTGCTCCATTTCTTTTTAATGAAAGTGATATTAAGAAAATAATTCACTTCGAATCGTTTCTAACCCTCGAAAAATTCTAGCGTTTTGTTCATCCTCCTCGCTTATTTAATCGTACTTGTTTCGCTAACCCTATTTCAACTCAAGGACTTTAAAAATCCCGTTTTTAGGTCTGGGAAAAAAGTTGCTTGGTGGTTATCAGGATTGTCACTTTACATGCATTACCTTTCCGTCGATCAAGGGCAATTGGTTACAGGAATCATCGCTGAACATGGAATGTCAGGAATGTGGATGTTTTGGGCAGGTTGGTTGGGGATTTTCGTCATTCCGCTTGTTTTTGCACCGCTTTGGCGAAAAATGGATTTCATGACAGACAATCAATTTCTTTTGTTTCGATTTCCAGGAAAAAGTGGAAGGTTCTTGCATCAATTTCGGGCAATTTATGTCGGTGGATTAGTCGTTGCTTTGGCGCTGTGTTTTAACGTGATTGGTTTTGCACGAATTGCAGCCATCTATTTTGATATTTCACAACAAAATGCACTGTTTCTAACTGGTGGAATTCTTTGTCTTTTTGCCTTGAAAAATGTGTTTGATTTAAAACTCAAAATGGACGCACTACACGCCATTTTATTCTTTACAAGCTTAGTAATTATAGTAATTTCACTCTGGAATTTAACAGGAAGCAAAGAAGATTTTTTTACCTTTTTTAAGCAAAATCCGGAGAAGAAATCCTTATTGCCGACTAGTGAAAATAGTTGGTTTTCAATGTTTGTTTTTCTAGGAATTCAATGGTGGAGTTGTTATTTATTCGACGGTGGCGGTCCTGAAATGGCGCGTTTCACAGCAGTAAAAAACACAAAAAGTGCGATACTAACAGGTTTATTACCAATAGCGATATCATTTGTAGCAAGCTTTATTATGATGGGGCATATTTTACTGATTCTAGGATTGAAAAGCAATCAAGTAAATCCTGAAATCCATTACGTTGATAGCGTTTTTCAAGTTATTCCAGCTGCAACAAAACCTATTGTATTACTTGGCTTTTTTGGAATGTTTATTACAACAGCTGAATCCTTGATGAATTGGGGCGCGTCTTTCTTGACTATTGATGTCGTAAAAGGAAATTTGTTGCCAAACCTTAAAGAAAAACAAGTACAAAAAGTGTCTTTTGCCATGATGTTATTTCTGAGTTTACTTGCTGTTATTTTCGCGTTCTACGTTGACAATTTACAAAGCCTCATCAAACTTACCTTCTCCATTTCTGCTGGAGTAGCGCCTGTATATATTCTCCGTTGGATTTGGTTTCGCATCAATGCGTGGTCACAATTAAGTGCCATGTTGAGTTCAGCAGTTTTCACCTTGCTTTATCCTAGTTTTCACACAGATTTACCATTAAGTCAATATCCAATGCAAGAAGCGCGTGTGTTAGTTGTGACAATTTTAACGACAATTATTTGGTTACTAGTCACCTATTTAACCCCAAATCAAAGCACAGAAGTACGCTTGAAAATGATACCGATTTTGGAAAGCAGAATGTCATTTATGAAACGATTTGCGGTTTCGATAAGTTTAGGTATTTTGTTTTTGGGAATTGTTGCGATGAGTTGGTGGTGGATATTGGGATGAAGAAAAATAGTTTTAAATAAAGTAATCAATTGTTGGTCACTAAAGGGTAAACCCTTTGTTCTAACTTAAAATTAGTTTCAACTTTGACTTATCAATTTTTCCTTTTCATTAAATTCATATATTTACTTTATTGGATAATCAAACTAAATATTGGAAGGATTTCTTGAATAGCGATAATGATGCACTCGCTAAATTATACGTGGATTTATTTGAGCCGTTAGTTCTAAAAGCTATCTATTACACAAAAAATCCAGAGGTTGCTCGGGACATTGTGAGTAGTTTATTCGTCTCATTGATAGAGTTGCCTTATGAAGAAAGATGCAAACGTTGGGAACGCATTGAAAATCATCAAGCATTGTTAATTGCAATTGTGAGAAATAAGTGTTTGGATCATTTAAAAATTTCCCAAAACCGAGCACGAATTAATAGTGAACTTTTTTCTGCAGTAACTACAGATACTGAAACAGCAGCTATGATTGCACATTTAACGATTTGCATAGAAGAATTAAAAAATGATGATAAAGAATTGGTAGAAATGCACTTGCAAGGATTTAACAATACTGAAATTTCTGAAAAATTGAATTTGAGCGAGAAAACTGTCAGAAATAAACTAAGTTTGACACGAAAATCCTTGTCGAAATTGTGGCATCAACTGGTTGTAATAATTGCCTTAATATGGAATTAAAAGATTTAAAAGCATTGTTAGAACACCCAAACCAACTTCAATTGGAACTGGAGAAATTGCGTTCAGATGCTCATCTTTCGGAAGAAATAAAAGGATTTATTGTGCTTTATGATAGTTTTGAAGGAGATTGCGAAGCTATTAAGAATTACCTATCAACGACTGAAAAACAAATTATTGCGCCATCCCAGCCAAAAATAATTCCTTTCTCTAGCCTAAAATATGCCGCTGGATTCGCTCTGCTAATAGGAATTGGAGGATTTTTATATTATTACTCAACTACAAATACTGCAACAAATCTTAGCTCTAAGAACGCAAAGAAAAAAGATGTATTCACTGAACCCGGGATTCCTATTTATATGGGCGAAAATCCTAAAATTGAATGGGGAAGTTTGATGTTTGCAATTGAAGAAGAAAGCACGGAAAAAGCCATTACCGAATGGCAAAAAATACAAAAATTAGCACCTGAAAATGATACCGTTCTTTATTTTGGAGGCATCGTTTATTTCAATGATAATCAAATACAAAAAGCTGAAAAAAATTTTAAGCGAAACCGTCAAATTAAAAGTTCTTACAACGAACGTTCACTTTATTTCTTAGCAATGATTGATTGGAAACGAAGGAAACGAGAAGAAGCCAAGAAAAAGTTCCAACAGCTTACTTCTTCAACTGATTTAGAACTAAAAAAAGCTGCAAAGAATCGTATTGAAGAAATTGAGAATACTTCAGAATAAAAAAATGAGTTGACTTAATTTCTAAATCAACTCATTTGCATTCTCAAATTTTTCGTTGTCGTTTTCGGTTATTTATATACGAATCAACGGCTTCTTTAGATGTATACCATACATTTCCCTCTTTATAGGCATCAATCTTACCTTGTCTAGCCAAAAGACTCAAATATTCCTGACCATAGGGCAAACGTTCTTCCTCAATAATCGTTGTTATCGCTGAATATTCATACGTTGAGCCTGGCAGTGCTGCCAAATAAATATTCAAGGTGCGTTCTACGGCTTGAATCATTAACAATTGAAGTTTCTTATACTGCCCATTGTTTGCTTGATTCAAAGCTTCGTAATATTTCTTCCGATCAGCGCGTAAAATAATTGCTGGTGGATATCCATTTCGTAATAAAAGTAGGTTCATCGTCAAACGAACAGTTCTTCCATTTCCATCAAAAAAAGGATGAATCCAAACGAAACGATGGTGAAAAAGCGTTGCCAAACTGACCATATCCAACCCATCTGGATTTAACTGAATCCATTCGATTAGCTCATCAAACAAAACGCTCACTTTTGACGCTGCAGGAGGTGTGAAATTTGCTCCGTTGATTCGGACATTTCCTGTTCGGATTCTTCCAGCGTAATGTTCTTCAATGTTATTCAGTACAATTTCGTGTAATTTCAGAATATCAATACCGCGCACTGGTTCAGAAGCATCTGCCAATTTGTATAAAAAGGAAATGGCTTTATGGTGATTGAACGTTTCAAAATGCTCGCGTAGACTTTTCCCTTTCACGGTAACACCTTCCTCGAGAATCAGTTGGGTTTCTCGAAGCGTAATGGTATTCCCTTCAATGGCATTGGAATTATAAGTCCATTCCAGCGCAAGATTCGCTTTGATTTTTTCAACGATAAATGAAGGAAGCGGTCGATGTGTATCCAATTCTTTTTTCTTGGATTCCAACCTTGAAAGTTGAACTTTAATTTCTTCGTCTACAATAAATTGATTTCTCCACATAATATCGTTTATACCACAAAAATA
>RFNX01000202.1 GCA_009926905.1 Flavobacteriales bacterium | reverse complement strand
GTAGAAATCAATACCTGTAATCCATCTGTGTTAGCTGTATTGTAAGCAGCATAAGCAACATCAAAAGTAACTTGTGCCGAGGTGTAACTTGATAAATCCAATTTCGGAGTTCTCATTTCGTCTTGATTACCAGTATCGTTTACTAAAAAATTCATGAAAATCATTGAATTTCCAGCTGTTGGGGCAAAACCAACAGTTGCACTTCTTCTCCAAGTTGTATCGCCGTTATCAGTATTAATAATTGTCCAACCTGTTGGAGGGAATGTTGTACCTGTAAATCCTTCTGTTAATGGTAAAGAAAGTCCCGTGTTACTAGAAACGGTAATGTAGGAAGTTTGATTATTTGTATTATTTCCTTGTGCATTCGTTGCAGTAAGAGAAACAGCATAAGTTCCAGGTGATGGATAAGTAACAGTTGGGTTTTGAGAAGTACTTGTTGCTGGTGTTCCTCCAGTAAAAGACCAAGAATAAGAAGTTGGATTTCCAGTTGAAGTACTTGTAAATTGTACGGACTGTCCTGCACAAACAACTTGATTATTAGCAGTAAAGTTTGCTACAGGAGCAGTTGGTGCATTCGATTGAATGTAAATTCCATAATCTTCCACATCGCCAATTGAAAACGCAGAAGTACAAGTTCTTTTGTTTGCAGTAATAGCAGTCGCATCTGCCAAAACCCTCATTCTTAGAAAAGTATTAGTAACAGCTGTTGTTGGAATAGTAACATTGGCAGTTAATGTTTGTGTGTTTAATGCTGTTTGAGACCCTGCTGCAATACTTCCTGAATGAACCAATTCTCCTGGATTAGCAAAAACACCATTGTTATTATAGTCAATATAAACCTCAAATCGTTCTGCTCCAGTTGGACCAGCATTTCCAGTAATTGATATTGGATAAGTATTACCTGCTTGAACTATTGTATTATCTGAGCATGCAAAGTTTGTATATGCCACATTTGTTAAATCATCTGTTGTATTCGATAAGGTATTAAACACAACTTTACTTATAGTTTGACCAAAATTCCCCGCATTTGTTGATGTTGGTGTACAAGCGTTAGTTAAATTTCCTGCTAAAATCACGAATCCAGGTTTTGTTAAGGTATTTGAACCTGTTGCTGTCGTAACTGTTAGTGTCACATCGTAAGATCCAGCTACTGTAAAGGACATGGTTGGATTTTGAAGTGTAGAAGTTAAAACAGTTCCTCCATTTGTAAAAGTCCAGCTAAATGTAATATTGCTCCAATTCGTTTCAGGTAAAAAAGTATTTGGAACGCAAGCAGATAAATCTGTAAAAGTTACACTTTGACCAGAACAAATTGCTGCGGAACTTGCACTAAAATCAACTACAGGTGCAGCTACTGGAACTAAAGCTAAATTTGAAGAGGCAAAGAAAGATGCTCTTGAACCAGAACAAGCAGCTAATGCACGTGTTTTTTGATTTGCGGTGAACATATTCATACATCCATCTGAAGAATAATCCATATAATTTCGAACGAATAATGTGTTTGATGAATTACCATTACAGCTATTCGTTCCTGTTGTATTACAGTCAGATTGGCTTCTTCTGTGAGGAGGTGTATCTGCACAACAGTCACCTGCATTTGAACCACAACCATTTGTTGTAGCAGGACAATTAGCACCAGAACCGTCACCTTCAAAAGTATGGTAAAGATTTAATGCATGACCTAACTCATGAGTTGTTGTCATAGAAGTACCTGAAGTAAAGTTACTTGCCATTACCACAGCTCCATCAACAGAAGTTCCATGAGAAGAAGCGAAATAAGCATATCCTTGAACACCAGCACCACCTTCATTGTTGTCAATCTCAGAAACCAAATAAATATTATAATATTTTGTTCTATCCCAAGAGGTAACTGCTTTTACTTGTGCGTCAGTAATCCCATTTGTTGTTGTACTTCTTACACCACTCGCCATGTAAGTAGCATTGCCTGTCATACTTACTCGATTGATACCGTTCGTACATTGTCCACTTGGATTTCGAACAGCTAGAGCAAATTCAATTTCCATATCCACACCATTACCAGCGCCAGCAGTTCCCGCAGTTTTTCTGTATCTGTTATTAAGTTCTTTTATTGCAGCTCTAATATCAGCATCACTAACATTTGTACCAACTCCTACAGCTTCACCTTTGTGTAACACATGAACCACAACAGGAATTCTGTATTGGGCAGCTACTTTTGGAGTATTTGAGCTGCTTTGAGTTTTTACATACAACTCAAATTCACTCATTTTTTGAGCATAAGATGGATCATTCATCATTTGATTGTGTAAAATGGCTGAACCACACTTTTCAATTTGATTTTGACCATAAAAGTTCAACGAAAGCAACAAGCCAAGTGCCACTAACGATGATTTTAAGTAATTTTTCTTCATGTTTTTCTAGTTTTCAGTGACCAAATTAATGAAAAAAAGAATAAAAGAAAAGAAATGTTAAAAATTAATGATTAAAAATAATTGACATTACTATAATCGATTTATATGGC
>RFNX01000462.1 GCA_009926905.1 Flavobacteriales bacterium | reverse complement strand
TCGTAGGGTACAATTGAATAAAAAAGTCTTGCTTTTTGTTCATGTAGGAAAGACTTAATCCAATAGCTGGAACAAACAATTCACCGTAAAAACCACCACCAGCAGAAAGACCAAACCACGGTTTGAATTGATAAGTTAGCTGTCCCTCGATGGAAACTGTGTTTAGTGCTTTATCTTTGTAGTTTACCGTAAAACGATTTAGATTAAAAAAATTCCATTTTGCAGCACTGTCTAAATCTTTGGAGATATAGTTTATGTAATGTGCTTGCTTGTTTCCCCCCAATATTTCAACCGCACTTTGAGCGCAAATGTTTGTGGTAATCAAACCAATAAGTACTGTAAATAACAAAGTTCTCATCCTGTTATTGGTTTTTAATTGTGATTTTGTTCGTCTGTGGAAGTGATTGACAAGTCAAAATATATCCCTCTTTTATATCAAAATCTGAAAGCACTTGATTGTTTTTCATCGTCACTTTTCCCTCCGTACATTTCATTTTGCACATACCACAAAGTCCGCTTTGGCAAGAAAATGGCAAGGGTATATTTTGGTCTAATGCACTTTGCAAAATAGTTTTACCTTCAACTGTCTCAAATTCATAAGATTGGTCAAAAACTTTTGCCGTAATTTGCGCCTTTGTTGTGGCATTTTCTTGAGTTTGAGCTTGAATTAAAAACAACTCCCGTTGAACTTTGTCTTTTTCTATTCCCAAATAAATCAAATCTTCAATTAGTTTATTTGTCATTATTTCAGGTCCACAGAGGTAAAAATTGAGATTACTTTTATCGGATTTCATCAATACTTCTTCTAACGAAATTCGTGTGATGTGACCTTTACAAGCATTTTTAGGATTTTCTTCTTGGCTCAAAAAGTATTTGACTTCCAATTGATTGGGGAATTCCTTTGCCCATTGTTCAATTTTTTCCTTGAAAATGGAACTTGTTGAAGTTTTGTTGGCGTAGAGTAATGTGATTTTACTTTTTGGTTCAAATTTCAAAATAGTTCCAATCATACTGTAAATGGGTGTGATGCCACTTCCGCCTGCTATCATCACATAATGTTTTTGATTTGCTGGTTCTGGAATAAGGTAAAATTGTCCGGATGGTGCTGCAACTTCCAAACTATCACCTACTTTTAATTGCTCAGCTAAGTAATTGGTTACTTTTCCACCTTTGATTTTTTTAATTGTCAATGTCAGAAAGTTGTCTGAATTGGGAATGGATGATATTGAAAAAGTTCGATACAGTATTTCATCGTTAATGTTGACTTTGAGTGTAATATGTTGTCCTGCTGAGAAATCTCTGAATATTGCTGGAACATCCGAAAATTGAATGGTAAATGCGTCATTGGCTTCATTAAGAATTGCTGAAACAGTAAGTAAATACAAACCATCTTTTGATTTTACGATGTTTTTTCGTTCAAATAGTTGCTCGTGACGCACTTCATAATCTTTAAATTCTGTGCCCATCCATTTATCCCACCACGTAAAGTACAAAGCATAGTTACCGTTAAACAACTGGTGATGCATATTGTGATGAGTAGAAGCAGTTTTGAATTTAAGAATCGGAAATTTCACCCAACCTTTAGGATAAACTTCATAGCCTAAATGGCCTAAAACATTATTTAGCATGGAGAAAATTTGCCAAGTAATTAAAACTCCAAAATTCAATGGAAGCAAAAACGGCAATATAAAGCCTACAAAGTATTCAACCACAGCCTCTGAAGGGTGAAAAGCAAAAGCGGTAAGTGGCGATGGATCCGTACTTTCATGATGTACCTTATGGAAAAATTTATAAAAACGAGGCAAGTGCATTGCTCTGTGGCTCCAATAGAAAAACATGTCATCAAGAAAGAGCACAATAAAAAAACTAAGCACCAACCAAAAGTAGCCATACTCGTTGCTATCAAAATAGACTTGTGTGTAGCCTTTGCTATCTAAGTAAAGAATGCAAACATCCATTATTGCGAAAAATCAGAAAAGTACTTGCCGAAAAACCAAGGTCGTGTTTGAAATGATTGAGGTTAGCTCTTTCAGTTTC
Source organism: Flavobacteriales bacterium (assembly GCA_009926905.1). GTDB lineage: Bacteria > Bacteroidota > Bacteroidia > Flavobacteriales_D > Crocinitomicaceae > UBA952. The sequence continues at coordinate 3,376 of RFNX01000462.1, read as the reverse complement.
CTGAATCCTTATCTTTTTAAAGTACTTTTTACCAATAATCCAAAAGATAAAAAATAAAGGAAAAGCAAATGCTGTATACCAAATTATCTGTTCAATATAAGCGCCTGTAATGTTTTCAAGAAAAAATGTACTTTTCATTTTGTTGTAATTTTATGTGTTTGTTATTTACACTGCAAAACTGCAAAGTACACTTAAGATAATTTTTGACGTAAAACAAAAAGTGATTTGATGTATATCAAAAAATAATTAGATCTTGCCCGCCCTAATTCGACTTAATGTTTCTTGGGTAATGTTTAGGTAAGAGGCAATATTTCCAAGACTAATACGGTTCGTAATGTCTGGATAATGGTTTAATAGTTTTTGGTAACGTTGCTTTGCATCTAGAAATTGCAAGTCTGCAAGTCTGTCTTCAATTTGTGAGATGTAATGCATTTCAACCAATTTAATATACCAAAGTGCAAATGAATGATGCTTTTGAAGCAAGGTTTGCAAAGCACTATATTCAATCGCACATAGTTCACAATTTTCTATCAGTTGAATACTTTCTTGTGCAGGTTCTTGATGCACAAAACTAGTTGTGTCGGTAATTATCTGCGTGTCTAAGCTAAACCAAGTATTTATCTCTTTTCCTTGCTCGTTGGTGTAAAAGTACCGAACGGCTCCTTCAATCATAAACCAAAGGTATTTGCAAGGTTTACCTGGTTTTAATAGAAAATAATTTTTAGGATATTCCAAATGTTGAAAGTGTTCCAAAACATCCTCCAAAACTTGTTGTGGCAACGGATAAATTGATTGGATGATTTCTTCTAAAGTCACTTTCATTTTGTTTTTCGAAATTATGAAAAACCTTGGTTATGTGCAGATTTTGTTTTCATTTTTTCATAAAGTTCCTTTAATAGCTTTTTACTTTCAGTTAATTTAGCTCCTGATATACTCGCTTTTTTCGCATTCCATAATTTAGGAATCGAGAATTTTCTTTTTGATAACGAATACATCCAAATCAAGTCAATAAAGTTTATAAAGAGATTTATTCTGTAAAATAAAGATGGTTTTACAATTTCAAATCCTATTTTTTGAGTTGTCCGATCATTGAAGAAGTAGGATGTCCCAATAATATTCACAGTTTCTGGGATGTTTTTATTCTCGATTAACTGAATTATTTTTAACAAACCTTCTAAATGGAACATCAAAAGCTTCGTTTTTAATTCAATTCCTGCTCCATATTTTCTCATTACAAATAAATAGTCAAAACTTCCGCCACTATGCAAATCTATTTGAAGATCATTTGCCATATAGCCTAGCAACATTGGAGAGTAGTACTTATAAACTCCAGTGAGCCTAAAAATTGGAGTAAATGCAAATTGACTAATTGGAACATAAACAATAAACAACAGGTAAAAAAGTGGGTGATAATATCCGAATTCTATAATAACTAAAGCCGGTATAAATCCGACAATTAATAACAAAGTCGCCTCAATCCATTGTAAAATCTTAGGTTGTAAATAGAAATCATTCATAGTCGTGATTTTTACAAAATTAAAATAACGTTTTTATGTTTGCAAAATTTGATTTCCTGATAGCTTTTCGGCTTTTTGGCGAATGCCGTTATTAACGAGGGTGTGAAACCTTTGATTTTGTTGCGATTACTTTAACATCAAAAATCGGTTGTTTAATTTTTCTTGCAGGTATACACAAACGCTGGGGGAAAGTTGAGTGCTGTGAAATTGAGTTTTACAGAATGGAACATTTCTTTCAAAGCACGTCGCGATTGCAGGGAATATTGGAATTGTACGAACTGACCGTTATCCGATAGATGTTCTTTGGAGGCATGTAACACACTTTTGCGCAATTCGGAAGGGAAGATAGCTAGCGGTAAAGAGGATATAATCAAATCTGCTTTTTCGAAACCACATTCTTGGATGAACTCACCGATTTTTTCCGCAGAATCGTGTTTTAAATGAACGTTTTTGGGATATTTTTTTGCAGTTAATGCGTGGTAAAACGTATCGTTTAATTCAACAACAATTAATTGTGTATTAGCTCCCATTTTCTGGATGATTTTCTCAGTGAAAACTCCCGTTCCAGGACCTAATTCAACAATGATTTTAGCTTCTTTAATAGGTAAATGATCCAACATTTTAGCTGCCAAAAAACGTGAGCTCGGCGCCATTGCACCCACTTTTTTGTCGTTAAAAAATTGTTGAATAAAGGAACGTTTTGGCACAGGATTAGTTTTGAATTGATGCTTTTCCTCCGTTTATAACGGCTAAAACGCTTCCAGTTAGTGATACCTTAAAAAATGGATTGTAGGCATGTTGCGACAATAGATTTTCCTCGTTTAAAGTCCATTCTACTGTTGGGTCAAATGCTGTCAAATCCACACGATTCCCAACTGCAATTGGTTGAACTGAAATCTGTGCTACGTTTCGCGCTTTGTGAGAAATGCAATGAATCAATTTGTCCAAATCAGCATGTGCGTTTTTGTTTAAAGCACCAAAGAACGTTTGTAATTGGAATGCTCCAAAACTCGCATTGTCGAACTCCAATTCTTTTTCCTCTTGATCCATTGGTCGGTGGTCAGAAACAACAGTATCCAAGGTTCCGTCTATCAATCCGTGCCACAAAGCTAAGCGGTCGTTTTCAGTTCTCAAAACTGGCATCACTTTCATAATGGAATCAAAATCGAGCATGTTTGCTTCTGTAAAAACCAAATTCATCAAATTGACGTCAGCACTCACTTTTAATCCTTTCTTTTTTGCTTTACGAATCAATTCGACACTTTCAGCAGTTGAAACACCTGTCAAGTGAATTTGTCCGTCAACGTATTCTATCAAGCGCAAATTGCGTTCGATTTGTATGACTTCAGCAATGGCAGCATCGGCTTTCAAACCTGTTTTGGTAGAAGCCACACCTTCGTTTACCATTCCTTTTCCAGCAATGGAAGCGTCGCGAGAAAATGCAATCACTTTTCCACCAAAATTCTTTGAATAGAGTAGGGCGCGGTACATAATTCCTCCGCTTACTGAATGCCAATCGTCTGAAAACAAGCGCACACCTGTTTGAAACATGTCGTACATTTCTGCCAATTCTTGGCCTTTCATTTCTTTTGTAATCGCCCCAATTGGATGCACGTTAACGGTATGACTTGCAGCTTTGCTAAGTAGGTATTCGATTTGCGTTTTTCCGTCTAAAATGGGTTGTGTTGTTGGTAAAATACACACGTGTGTAAATCCACCAAACGCAGCTTGATCTAAACCTGAAGTAATGGTTTCTTTGTGTTCAAATCCTGGGTCACAAAAATCGGCTTTCAAATCCACCCAACCTTGTGATATGTGTAAATTTTCCGATTGAATTTCAAGGGCATCGGCATCTGAAA
>RFNX01000585.1 GCA_009926905.1 Flavobacteriales bacterium | reverse complement strand
ATGGATTTGAACCGCGTGGCATTAGAAGTATTTACGATTGTTTGGTAAATGAAATTCATCCTAAAGATGTGATTTTGAAAACTGAAAATCCAAATTTGGACGTTCTTCCATCTCACATGGACTTAGTTGGAGCCGAAATTGAAATGATTAATTTACCCGATCGCGAATATTTATTAAAACGCTCTTTGGCTAAAATAAAAGACGATTACGATTTCATTTTAATTGATTGTTCACCTTCACTTGGTTTGATTACGGTAAACTCTATCGTTGCTGCAGATTCGGTAATGATTCCTGTTCAATGTGAATACTTCGCTTTGGAAGGTTTGAGTAAGTTGTTAAATACCATTAAAATTATTCAAGGACGATTGAATCCTGATTTGGAAATCGAAGGTATGGTTTTAACAATGTACGACACACGTTTACGTCTTGCAAATCAAGTAGTTGAAGAAGTTAAAACGCATTTCCAAGAATTGGTTTTTGATACAATTATTCATAGAAACACAACATTAAGTGAAGCGTCAAGTCACGGGCAAACCGTAATTATGCACGATGCAGCTTCAAAAGGTTCCACCAATTATCTTAACTTTGCACGCGAACTTTTGCAAAAAAATAATTTGACAAAAATTGGCAACGACGATAAAATAATTGAAATTGACCATGAGCTCTAATGCAAAAAAGCAACCAGCACTCGGAAGAGGATTGGGCGCCTTGCTTCAAAATAGCAACACAGATATTACTTCATCCAGCAACGTAACAGATTCTGCATCTGTTGGTTCTGTTTCTTTATTGCCAATTTCTTCCATCGAAGCAAATCCTTTTAATCCAAGAACACACTTTGAAAAAGAAGCCTTGGACGATTTATGTCGCTCGATAGAAATGCATGGAATCATTCAACCTTTGACAGTTCGCAAACTAGGACGCGATAAATTCCAATTGATTTCTGGAGAACGTCGATTTCGTGCTTCACAATTAGCTGGTTTGACTGAAGTTCCTGCCTACGTGAGAATCGCAAACGATCAAACAATGCTAGAAATGGCTTTGGTTGAGAACATTCAACGGGAAGATTTAAACGCAATTGAAGTAGCGCTTTCATATCAACGATTGATTGAAGAATGTAAATTGACGCAAGAGCAATTGAGCGAAAAAGTAGCTAAATCGCGCTCGAATGTTTCGAATTATATGCGATTATTGAAACTTCCTGCAATCGTTCAAGCTGGAGTTCGAGATAACATTATTTCAATGGGACATGCTCGCGCTTTGGTTGCCATTACTGATGAAGATGAATTAATTAAGAAATACAATCAAATTGTAAATGATCAATTATCAGTTCGTGACGTTGAAAATTTATTAAAAAAACCTGAAAAACAAACTTCAGGCAAATCAACTTCGTCTGAAACAAAACC
>RFNX01000248.1 GCA_009926905.1 Flavobacteriales bacterium | reverse complement strand
GTCAATGATTAGTACTTTCATTTCTTATTGTTTCTTTACAGTTCGTTCAAGCATTGGTACAAATTTAAAGGTGCCAAATTCTCGAATCGTTATTTCATTTTCAGTAACTTTTACAATTTTGAGCATTTTTTGCTCTGCTCCTTCTCCGACAGGAATTACCATTATTCCACCCACCTTTAATTGTTTTAGTAATTCTTTAGGGATTTCTGGAGCGCCACAAGTCACCAATATTTTGTCAAATGGAGCATAAACAGGTTTTCCTTTGTAACCATCTCCAAAAAACATTTTCGCATTGAACCTCATGAATTCAACCATTTGTCTTGCTTTCTGATGCAAGTCTAAATGTCTTTCAATAGAAAAGACTTTAGCACCAACTTTACACAGAATACACGTTTGAAAACCTGAACCAGAACCAATTTCAAGCACTTTATCTCCTTCTTCAACTTCCAATAATTCCGTTTGAAAAGCCACTGTATAAGGGTGAGAAATTGTTTGTCCGGAGCCAATTTGAAAGGCCGTATTAGAATAAGCTTGTTCGTCAAACGCTAGATCTAAAAAAAAGTGTCTCGGAATTGCATCAAAAGCTTCTAAAATTCGTTCGTCCTTTATTCCCATTTCTGAGAGCTCTGAAATAAGGATTTTACGTTTTCCTTTGTGCTTGTAAGTGTCTATTAAATGTTTCATTGTTTGCTAACAAAATTAAGCTAAAGTTTAAATTTGAGAATGAAAGCGTGATAAAATCTTTATATTTGCATCGCATTATTGAGTTGTTAGAATAATCAGCTACGGTTATTGCTTTTAATCATTACAAGGGAAGTAGTAAAATATTACTATTTAAAAAATAAAAAAACCAAAATGTGTGACTTAACTTGTTATTTTTGTAAGTTACCAACGGCCAAGCCGGAATAAATGAATTGTATGAAGATAGTTGTTACCGGTGGAGCCGGATTTATTGGTTCAAATACATGTGAAGCTTTTATATATGAAGGTTTTGAAGTTGTATGTCTGGATAATTTCATGACAGGAAAACGAGAAAACATTACTCATTTAATGGATTCCCCGCTGTTTACACTTGTTGAAGGTGATATTCGTAATATAGATGATTGTAACAAAGCTGTAGAAGGTGCTGATTTAGTTTTGCATTTAGCGGCTTTGGGTTCCGTTCCACGCTCAATTGCCGATCCAATTACAACAAATGCAGTTAATATTGGTGGGACATTGAACATGTTAGTTGCAGCAAGAGATGCTGGAATCAAACGTTTTGTTTACGCAGCAAGTTCATCAACTTACGGTGATTCAGCAGCTTTACCTAAAGTAGAAGAAGTAATTGGTCGACCTTTATCTCCTTATGCAATCACTAAATATGTGAGTGAACTTTACGCAGATGTTTTTTACAAAACATATGGAATAGATTGCATCGGGTTGAGATATTTCAATGTTTTCGGTAGAAGACAAGATCCTAATGGAGCGTATGCGGCAGTAATACCTAAGTTTTCAGCAAATTTACTACAAAGAGAAAGTCCAGTTATCAATGGTGACGGTTCTTTTTCAAGAGATTTCACATATATTGACAATGTGATTCAAATGAATCGCTTGGCATTGACAACTGAAAACAAAGAAGCTTTGAACGAAGTTTACAATGTTGCCTTCGGCGATAGTTCAACTTTAAACGAGTTATTTTATGAATTGCGTAAAAACCTAGCTGAATTTGATCCTGAAATTGGAACATTAGAACCAATTTACGGTCCAAACAGAACAGGTGATATTCCTCATTCATTGGCTTCAATTGATAAAGCAAAAAGATTGTTAGGTTACAATCCTCAATTCTCATTGAAATCAGGTTTGAAAGAAACTGTAAAATGGTATTGGGAGAATGTAGTTCAAATTGATGAAAAATAATTGAACCTAAACAAAATAATAGGAAGATACGAATACCTCTTTCAAAACGACATTTTAAAGAGTAATGTCGAACTATTGCGAATAATCCAAGATAGCACATTTCTCGTTATCGGTGGCGCTGGTTCAATTGGACAAGCAGTTGTTAAAGAACTATTTAAACGCAATCCTAAAAAATTACACGTTGTCGATTTCAGCGAAAATAATCTAGCTGAATTAGTTCGTGATTTACGAAGTTCAATCGGATATATTTCTGGAGATTTTAGAACCTTTGCATTAGACATTGGCTCAGAAATTTACGATGCATTCATAGAAAATGACGGTGAATACAATTATGTGTTTAACCTTTCAGCATTAAAACATGTTCGCAGTGAAAAAGATGCTTTCACCTTAATGCGAATGATTGAAGTAAATATTCTAAATACTGAAAAAACAATTCTTCAATCCATTTCAAAAAATACCAAAAAATATTTCTGCGTTTCAACTGATAAAGCTGCAAATCCAGTGAATTTAATGGGAGCATCCAAGCGAATCATGGAAATGTTCCTAATGAGACAAAGTTTAAACATTCCAATTTCAACAGCTCGCTTTGCAAATGTTGCTTTTTCGGATGGTTCGTTGTTACACAGTTTCAATCAACGTATTTTAAAAAACCAACCTTTAGTAGCTCCAACAGATATTCGCAGGTATTTTGTAACACCGCAAGAAGCTGGTGAATTGTGCTTAATGTCTTGTATATATGGAGAAAATAGAGATATATTTTTCCCCAAATTATCAGAAGAAAATGATTTAATTACATTTTCAGATATCGCCATTCGTTACCTTCAAGAACTTGGCTACGAAGCGGTAATTTGTAAATCGGAGGAAGAAGCCCGAGAAAGTGTTGATTTCTATAAAGCGCAAAAAAAATGGCCTTGTTTCTTTACTATTTCTGATACAACAGGGGAAAAAGATGCTGAAGAATTTTATACGAATCAAGAAACAATTGATTGGAGTCGTTTTGAAAAGATGGGGATTATTAAAAACAATCCGCTATTTGACAATTTGGCATTGAATGAATTTTCAGATTTTATAAATGAATGTAAACATTCAAAAAAATGGACCAAACAAGCAATTGTTGATTCGTTTTTTAAATTAATTCCCGACTTAAATTACGAAGATAAAGGCGTATATTTAGATTCAAAAATGTAAAAATGAATTATCAGGATTCTATAAATTTCATCCATGAACAATTCAATACAAATGAATTCATACCTCTTCATGCGCCCTATTTTGGTGGCAATGAAAAAAAATATCTAAACGAATGCATTGACACAACTTTTGTTTCGAGTGTGGGTGCTTTCGTCGATCAATTTGAAAATGAAATAATTAACTACACAGACACAAAAAAAGCTGTGGCAGTTGTAAATGGAACTGCAGGTTTACAGGTTGCATTGCAATTAGTTGGAGTCAAAGAAAACGACGAAGTTCTAACACAAGCTCTTACTTTTATCGCGACGGCAAACGCCATAAAATACAATCAAGCACATCCCGTTTTTATAGATGTTGATGTTGATACTATGGGACTTTCTCCTTCTGCAATTATCGATTTTTTAGAAGAATTTGGCGATTTAAGAGAAGATGGAACATATAATAAAAAAACAAATCGTCGCATAGCAGCTTGTGTTCCAATGCATACTTTTGGATTTGCAACTCGAATTGACGAAATAGTTGAAATCTGTAAACGATGGAATATTCCTGTTGTTGAAGATGCTGCAGAATCGTTGGGAAGTAAGTATAAAGGAAAATATCTTGGTGGTTTTGGCGATGTGGCTGTACTTTCTTTCAATGGAAATAAAATTATCACGTCTGGCGGAGGTGGAGCAATAGTTACGAATAACATTGAACTTGGTACTAAAGCGAAATATTTGACCACGACTGCAAAAGTTCCACATGCATACGAGTTCTTTCATGATGAATTGGGCTACAATTTTCGAATGCCAAACATCAACGCAGCGCTGATTTGTGCTCAATTGGAACAATTACCAACTTTTCTAGCTAATAAAAGAGAATTAGCACAGCAATACAAAGATTTTTTTGAAAATTCAAGCTTAAAATTTAGGTGGGAACTTCCTGAAAGTCAGGCAAATTTCTGGTTAATGTGTGTTGAAGCTGAAAATAAAAAAGAACGAGATTTATTCTTGGAAACGACCAATCAATATGGGGTAATGACGCGACCTATTTGGCAATTGATGTTCAAGCTTTCGATGTACAAAGATTGTCAGCGAGATGCGCAAGTAAATGCGCAATTTTTGGAAGATAGAATTGTGAATATTCCAAGTAGTTTTAGAAATAAACAATGAAAAAAGAAATAATTCTTATTGGTTATGCCGGACATGCTTTTACAGTAATTGAAGCTGCAATGACCAATAATTTCGAAATAAGTGGATACTTCGATTCGGAAGAGAAAGCTTTCAATCCGTTTAATTTAAAATATTTAGGGACTGAATATGGATTTGATTTCGGTCAATTTAAACAAGAAACAATAGTATTCCCTTCTGTTGGTGAAAATAACATTCGAAAAAAAATGGTTGATTTCATTGTTTCAAAAAAATTAAATGAAATTAAACTCATTCACACTACAGCAAGTATTGGTTTTCATGTATTCATCGGAGATTCAACTTTAGTTGCACCAAATGTCAGCGTAAATTCTCTTAGCAAAATTGGTAGAGCATGCATCCTAAATACAAATTGCGTAATCGAACACGAATGTGTGGTTGAAGATTTTACTCACATTGGACCTGGCGCAGTTTTAGCAGGAAATGTTACTGTTGGTGAATTGACTTTTGTTGGTGCAAATACTACAGTAAAACAAGGAGTAAAAATTGGAAGAAATTGTATCATAGGTGCTGGTTCGGTTGTATTAAATGACATACCTGACAATACCGTTTACGTTGGAAATCCTGCAAAATACTTGAAAGAAAATGTCTAGAGTTCTAATCATAGCAGAAGCAGGCGTTAATCACAACGGCGATTTTGAACAAGCAAAAAAATTGATTGAAATTGCTGCTGATGCAGGTGCTGATGTTGTTAAATTTCAGACATTCAAAGCAGAGAAATTAGTGAGCCCTTCTGCGAAAAAAGCAACGTATCAAAAAATAAATATTGGAGATTCAGACGATTCTCAATTTGGAATGCTCAAAAAAATAGAATTACCTTTTGAGTGGCACCAAGACTTAATTGATTACTCGCATTCACTTGGAATTCAATTTGCATCTACTGGTTTTGACGAAGAAAGTATTGATTTTCTTATTGATTTGGGACAATCTTTTATTAAGATTCCTTCGGGAGAAATTACAAATAAACCTTTGCTTCAACACATTGCTAGAAAAAAGAAAAAGACAATTCTCTCAACGGGAATGGCGAATCTTATGGAAATTCAAGAAGCAATGGACTTATTAATTTCAGAAGGATTAGACAAAAATCAAATTACAATACTACATTGCAATACTGAATATCCTACTCCAATGCTGGATGTCAATCTTTTAGCAATGTTAGAGATTCAAAAGAAATTAGGAGTTAAAATTGGATATTCTGATCATACATTAGGAATTGAAGTTCCCATTGCAGCAACAGCTTTAGGAGCAAAAGTGATTGAGAAACATTTTACAATTGATAGAAATTTACCCGGTCCTGACCATGCTGCATCTTTAGAGCCTGAAGAATTAAAAAACATGGTGAAAGCCATTCGAAACATAGAATTGGCAATTTCTGGAAGTGGTATTAAAGAACCAAGTGCTTCTGAACATAAAAATAGTTCAATTGCACGAAAAAGTATTTGTTTGAAAGCTAATAAAACAGCCGGGACGATAATTGAAGCAAGCGATATTTGCATCAAACGACCTGGAGATGGCATTTCCCCTATGAAAATCGATGAAGTAATTGGAAAAACATTAAATTCTGATATAGAAGCTGATGTTCCACTAAAATGGGAAGATTTGAGATGAAAATTGCAGTACTAACTAGTTCACGTGCCGATTACGGAATTTATTTGCCCTTATTAAATGGTTTAAAAAACGATGCACGATTTGAATTAGAAATAATTGCTTTCGGTACACATTTGAAAAAAGAATTTGGTTACACAATTGAACAGATTCAAAACGATGGATTTCATGTTGCGCATAAAATTGATAACTTATTAGCTGGCGATTCTCCTAAAGAAATAACCGATTCTTATGCAAATACGGTGTTACTTTTTTCTACTTTTTGGAATAAACACGCAGATTTTGATTGGGTACTTTGCTTAGGTGATCGTTTTGAAATGGCAGCAGCTGTTAATGCAGGAATTCCTTTTCAGATAAAATTTGCACACCTACATGCAGGTGAAACCACTCTTGGTGCAATCGATAATATTTACAGACATCAAATCACGCTTGCTTCATCTTTACATTTTGTGAGTCTTCCTGAATATAGAGAAAAAGTAGAACAACTAATTGGATATAAAGGAACTACAGAGGTCATAGGGTCATTGAGTTTATTAAATCTTGAAACGTTGAATTTACTCTCTATTGATGAATTCAAAGAAAAATTGGAACATCGATTTGAGTTTACCATCAATTTTAGTAACTACTCATCCAGAACAGTGCAATTCAATGAAAATGAGAATTATGCAATGGAGTTGCAGAAAGCACTTCTTAAATTAGCGAAGAATTATCAAATTGTCGTGACATTGCCCAACGCGGACACAAACGGAGCTATTTTTAGAAAAATGTTTTTTGAACTTGAGAACCAAAATGATTCAATAAAACTCATTGAAAATTTTGGTACATTATCCTATTTTTC
>RFNX01000222.1 GCA_009926905.1 Flavobacteriales bacterium | reverse complement strand
TGTGTACAGTTGCCCAATCGCTTTGTAATGTGGGTTTCCAAGCAGTTGCCAAAGCAACACTTGAAAGTTGATTTCCACCCAAGGTTTTTCTTTGTGCCCAAGATGTACCACAATCACCGGTAATAAATACTTTCAAATATTCGTAATTAGCAGCTGCCTTTTTTCTGTAAGAATATCTGAAACTTAGGGTAACCGACCCATTGGAAGGAATGGAAGACAAATCAATAGTTGAAGAAGTTAAATCGTCAATATTTGAAGCAGCTTGACCAAAGTTTGTCAACTTAGCGCATTTAGTTCCAGAATAGCCTGTGGTTGTTTCCAACTCGTATTTATTATTGTTGTTTTGGTTGGTAATTTCCCAATTTGTTAGATCGTTTAATGTTGAATAATCTTCAAATCCTTCCCAGTATGGTATCGTTGCAGCAACTGGCAAAACGCGTAAATAATTTGATTTCGTATTTGCATTTGAAGTCGTGCCATCGGTTGCAGTTAGTTTTACAGTAAACAACCCAGATTGTGAAAAAATTAATACTGGATTTTGCGAAGTTGCCGACGAGCCAGAAGCATATGCCCAACCTGTTGATGGAGTAATTTCCCAAGTCCAACCTGTAACAACATTGTACGAATCATCAATTAATTGAACTTGCTCACCAACACATACTGATTGTTTATCTGCATTGAATTCTGCTTTACATAAAAATAAACTTCCTGTTGCTCCTGTTGAATTTAAGTTTGCTGTTGACCATAAATTTGCACGCCCAGTTGTGGTTTGTGTCAAAGCGGCTCTCATTCGATCCACTTGGCCCTGTGTGTACATTTTTGAACAATAAGAATAATCCATATAATTCTCAACATTATCTTTTACGTCAAATGTCCAATAAGAACCTGTTTCTGTGCAGCTATTACTATTCAATAAACAAGCAGTAACACCAATACAATTAGGAGTGTCTTCCACTTGATCATCCGTGCTGCATGAAGAAGCAGTACCAGGATTGTTATTTGGACCCCATGTGTGTGATAAATTCAACCAATGTCCAACTTCATGCGTCAATGCGCGACTTCCATTTTCCGATCCTGTACCAATTGAACCTACGTAATTGTGGAGAATCCAAATTCCATTTCCCATTGAAGTGCCAGAAAATGGATTAGGATTGGTTGTATAACCAGCTGCACCACCAATTTCTCCACAGATAAATATGTTAAGGTATTTATTTCCAGCCCAGTTTCCTTGGTACACATCGTTGCCGTTTCTAATTGCATTTACTTGATTAGTTCCGTTATCCCCTTGGAATGACAAAGGAGAAAGTGTACGTGTGATTCCTTTGAAGCATGTTCCGTTTGGCGCTTTCGTTGCCAATACAAATTCAATTTCTGAATCAGTTGGCATTCCTTGAAAGTCTGGTTGAACGGTATTTGCATCAGCATTCAATTTTCTAAAATCACGATTCAAGATTGTCAATGCATCCATGATTTGTTCATCAGAAATGTTTTCAATTCCTCCATTCTGTAAGACGTGAAAAACCACTGGGATTTTATATACGGTACTTTTAGTTGAACCTGATTTTTTAGATAATATTATGCTTTGCAATTCAGCTTCTTGCTTTTCCATTGCCTTAACAAATTCAGGATCTTTCATCAATTGCGCCATTTTCTTGTGCGTTTGACAATACTCCACTTGCTCACCTTCACGAGCATTCGTTGGATCAAAAGGAGCTTTTTGCTGTGCGTTTAGTGACTGAAATAACGATAAAGTAAGTATCGAAACCAGCAGTAAAATTTTATTTTTCATAGTTAAAAAAATAGTTTTTTGAATAATCGAGGTTTAATAGTGAGCCTAAATTACATAATTATTTAATAAATGCTAAATCTTTTGTAAGAAGTTTCATTTTTATGGATAAATGGTTAGTGATTAATTACTTTTGCAACATGAAATCTAGAAAAGCCTCTGAAACGTTAGCGATAACAACAAAAATCGTTCTTCCTAATGATACAAACACCCTTGGAAATTTATTCGGAGGTCAATTACTTGCTTGGATGGACGTGATTGCAAGCGTTTCTGCCCACAGACACAGCAAACGTGTTGTCGTAACGGCTTCCGTTAATAATGTTTCGTTTCAAAAGCCAATTAAACACGCTTCAATTATTACGTTAGAGGCAAAAGTTTCAAGAGCATTCACTTCTTCAATGGAGATTTTTGTGGACGTTTTTGTGGAAGACCAAGTAACCGGACATTTTGAAAAAAGCAACGAAGCGATTTATACATTTGTGGCGGTAGATCAAAATGGTGGACCAATTCAAGTTCCAGAATTGATTCCCGAAACAGAACAAGAAAAAGAACGCTACGAAGGTGCTTTGAGAAGAAAACAATTAAGCTTGATTCTTGCTGGAAAAATGAAACCTTCTGAAGCAACTGAGTTGAAAAAGATTTTCTTGGAAGATTAATTTTCAATTTCTCATCGATTTTTGAAAGTATTAAAAAGAAAAAATCCCCAACCAACTAAATGATTAGGGATTTGAGAAATGAATATTATTTACTATAGGCTTAAGTTTTTAACTACCTATCTTTTATAGATAAAATTTTAACTTCATATAGTTTAGCATTAGGCTGAAAATCAGTTACACATTTTATCTTTTTAATAACTTTAAAGTCTATGGTTACAGGTAATGATGTCCAGCTATCTTTATACTTATCAGCAATATTCTCAACTACATAGTGATTTGAATTGTAATAAAATTTTGTTGAGTATTTTTTGTCGCAATTAACCTCTACTAAACCCATTGGTATCATATCGACATCAATATTTTTGTAGTTCCTTTTTAGTTTTGAGCATGAAAACAAGATTAACACGCTTAGAAAGAATAATTTTTTCATTTTATTATGGTTTAAATCAAAAAATAGGATAAAAATAGGACTTTAACTAATCTACCAAAGAATTAAAAAATCCCCAACCAACTAAATGATTAGGGATTTAAGAAATGAATATTATTTACTATAGGCTTAAGTTTTTAACTACCTATCTTTTATAGATAGAATTTTAACCTCATATAGTTTAGCGTTAAATTGTCCATCGGTATCACATTTTATCTTTTTAATAATTTTGAAGTCTATGGTTACAGGTAA
>RFNX01000425.1 GCA_009926905.1 Flavobacteriales bacterium | reverse complement strand
CTATTAACTTTTAACTCTTCACTTTTAACTACTATGCGTAGCTTTTATTTCTCCTGAATAATTCCTTTTGCCGTATTGATCCAATTCTCAGGGCCTCCTGCAAGGTAACCCGTTGAACCGTATTGCGTTAAATTGAATTTTCCTTCTTTTGTTTTTACTGGTTTTACGAACCAAACTGTTGGATAACCTCTTACACTGAATTGCTGTTGTAACAAATTATTTTGGTCTTTCGTTGCCTGTGTTTGTTTGTTGTTTCTTGGGAAATCAACATCCACCAAGACTACATTTTCTTTCGCCCATTTTTTAAATTCGTCTGTATAAAAAACTTCTTTTTGAAGTTTCATACACCAACCGCACCAATCACTTCCTGTGAAAAATAACATAATTGGTTTTTTCTCTTTCTGTGCAATTTTTATTGCTGCATTCAAATCCGTATGCCATTTCAATCCTGACTCTTGCGCAAAAGAAATAGAGGTGATGAACAAAAAAAGTGCTGCTGTAATAATCGTTTTCATATTCTAAATTTGAGTTAAAGTTAAAAAAATAATGTTATTTCAAAAACCGTGCAAAACTTGTAAATTCACATTTTAACATTTCAATTTTATTAACTAAACACCCGAAAGGTACGTAAGTTCGATAGAAAACAATAATTTGGCACTCAAATCCTACAGATATGACAAGAGTTTTTTACGCACTTTTTTTAACATTATCACTGGTAAATTTAGCCAAAGCGCAAGCACCAACGCAAACTGTACGCGGTAAAGTGTTCGACAGTGAAACAAATTTCGGACTCATTGGCGCGAAACTGGAAATCAAAATTACTCCTGAAACGAGTTTTCGAGCTGTTACCGATGCAGACGGAAATTTTGAAATTAAAAAAGTTCCCGTTGGAAAATACCAAATTACTGCGCTTTATGCGATGTATGAAAGCAAAACTTTAACGGTTGAAATCAATTCTGGACGCGAGTTAATAATAAATATTCCAATGACGGAATTGATTGCGCAAAAAGCTGAAGTTACGGTTTCAGCGAATAAAAAAAGAACAGTTATCAATGAAATGGCAACGATTTCCGCACAGCAATTCAGCGTGGAAGAAACGAATCGTTACCCAGGCTCACGAATGGATCCAGCAAGAATGGCTTCCAATTTTGCAGGTGTTCAAGGAGCAGATGATTCGAGAAACGATATCGTAATCCGAGGAAATTCTCCGCTTGGCGTTGTTTGGCGAGTGGAAGGAATCGACATTCCAAATCCATCGCATTTTGCCATTTCAGGAAGCACTGGTGGTCCCGTTTCTGTTTTGAACAACAAAGCTTTAAGCAATTCCGATTTCTTCATGAGCGCCTTTCCTGCGGAATATGGAAACAGTACTTCCGGAATATTCGATTTAAAATTGCGAAACGGAAACAGCAAACAGCACGAATTCACCGGTCAATTTGGATTTTTAGGAACGGAATTATTGGCGGAAGGACCTTTGAGCAAAAACGGAAAATCAAGTTATTTGGTAATGGGACGTTATTCAACCTTGGCTTTGTTTCAGAAAATCGGAGTGAAAATCGGAACAGATGCAGTTCCCGTTTATGGTGATGGAGCTTTCAAATTCAATTTTCAACTGAAAAAAGGCGGACAATTATCGCTTTTTGGAATCGGAGGAAAAAGTAAAATCTCCATCATGATTTCGGAGCAAACGGAATATTCCAAAGAATTTTACGGCGAAGGCGATCGCGACCAATATTTTGGAACGTCGATGCTTGTTACAGGCTTGAATTACAAAAAATCGCTCAATGAAAAAACGTACGTGACTGCAACCCTTGCTTATTCAGTTGAAGAACAACATTCTTTACACAATTATTTGCAAAGAAGTTTAGACACCAACGCGCAGACTGGTCAAGTTTCCATTCGTGTAGATTCGATTTATCAATTGATGTCCTATCAGTTCAAAATCAATAAAATGTCAGGTTTCTTTAGCGTGAACCACAAATTCAACAAACAGCACCTGATCAAATTTGGAATCAATTCCGACGCATTTATAATGAATCAATTGGATTCGGCTTTAAAAAATGTGTTGGTGCCAAACGATTTTGCCGTTCGTTGGGATTACAAAGGAAGTGCATTTTTGATTCAGCCTTTCGTGCAGTGGAAATGGCGCGTAAACGACAATTTTGACCTTACTGCTGGTTTGCATTCGCAATATTTTACTTTGAGCAACAGCATTAGCCCAGTGGAACCAAGAATGGGAATGAAATACAGAATGAAAGGCAATCAATCCATTTTTATGGGCGCAGGAATGCACAGCCAAATGCAACCGCTTTACACCTACACGTATCACCAAACGGACAATGCTGGTAATTACAACTATCAAAATAAAAACATGGATTTCATGCGCAGTTTGCACACTGGAATTGGTTACGAAAAAAGCATTGCAAAAGGAGGATTAAACATTCGCACTGAAGCATACTATCAATATTTGTACAACGTTCCTGTAACCGTTCAGCCCTCTTCTTTCTCGATGATAAACATGGGAGGAGGATTTGCGCGTATTTTCCCAGATTCATTGCAAAACACAGGAACAGGTTTCAATTATGGTTTGGAATTGACGGTTCAAAAATACTTCGACAAATCGTTTTTCTTCTTGTTTTCTGGAACGCTTTACGATTCAAAATACTACGGTAGCGACGGCATTTTGAGAAATACGTCTTACAACGGAAAATACGTTGCGAATTTATTAATCGGTAAAGAATTCAAAATTGGCGCTAAAAACGTTCTTGGAATCGGAACGAAAATCACTTTCGCTGGCGGTAGAAGATACGGTTTGGTGGATATTGCACAAACTGAAGCTTTGAAAGAAATCATCTTCCGAGATTCACTTTTCAACGATTTGCAATTCAGAGATTATTTCAGAATGGACTTGAAAATCAGTTGGAGAATGAATGCGAACAAAGTAACGCACGAAATTGGTTTGGATTTGGTGAACATTTTCAACACGAAAAACTTATTGAGTTTGGCGTATGCACCAAGTTTGAATCCAAGCGACACAACGGTTCCAGGATATCAACCAACAGCAGAAAAAACGCAACTTGGGTTCTTGCCCATTTTCTATTACAAAATAGATTTCAAAGTAACGAGAAAGGACTAAATGAAGTGAAAGACAAAGACTTTGGACTGCTGCTTACGCGGAAAAGTTATTCGGAAAGCAGTTTAATTCTTACGTTTTACACGGAGAAACAAGGTCTGAACACCTTCATTTTCAAAGGGGCAAAGAAAAAAAACAAAGCTATTTTCACACTCGGCATTTATGAATTGACGTATTTCAAACGTCCTGAAAGTGATATGGGAATCATCAATTCGATGGAAAACGCGGTGCCTTTGTTGGATTATTACAGCAATCCACAGAAGATTATTTTGGGATTTTTCATTGCTGACATTTTGAATCAAACACTCAAAGTGGAAGACGCCGATCCTTCTTTGTTTCATTTCTTGAAAAATCAAATTATCAGCTTAGAAGCTACCGACGATTGTTTCAATTTTCCGTTGTATTTCTTGGCTGGATTGACAAAAGAGCTTGGTTATTCACCACTTTTCGAAATGGATCATCCAGTCAGTTTTGACATTCAGCGCGGTGAGTTTTTGGATTACAATTCCGGGAATTCCTCAAGTGTAGAAGGCGAAGTCGTTACTTTATTGAGTCAGCTTTTCCAAGAAGAAACTTTGATTGCATTCTCAAAAGAAACAACACGAAAAGCATTGCATACCTTGTTGTTGTATTTAAAAATGCACGCACCTAATTTCCACATTGAAAAATCAATGGAGGTGATTCGTGAAACGCTTTATTCGTGATGATTACATTTTGCTTTTGAGTATTCTTTGCAATCACAAATTATCACCTATCTTTTATCGATAAAATTTTAACTTCATAAAGTTCAGCATTTAATTGACCATCCGTATCACATTTTATCTTTTTTATAATTTTGAAGTCTATAGTTACAGGTAG
>RFNX01000533.1 GCA_009926905.1 Flavobacteriales bacterium | reverse complement strand
ACAGAAACAGAAAGTCTCAGTTAGTTCAAGTATTTCGTGTTTCATTTTAATAGTAAATTTTACGCTGTTTTTTTCGTGTTCACCAACTAACAACACCTCAAAATTTCATACTTGCCAAGGAGGATATAAAGGCAGTTACACAGGTCATTTACCAGTGAATAATAATAAAGTTATGGAGTTATCAAAACATCAATTTTCAAAATTACTAGATGGTTTAATACCGTTAATGATTTTAAATTCACATCTAGATTCATCAAATACGGTTAGATTACTCAGAATAATGAATATGCTTGTTTTTTCTAAAAGTGAATATCGTAAAGGTTTGAAAAACGAATTTTTTGAATTAAATGGAATAGAAATCCTTTTTTACATGAAGCAAATTAATAATATCAAATGTCAATATCCATTCTTCCACGGAAAAAGTGGTATGTTAGATTTTAGAACGTTAGGAGTTAATTTTAATTCATTATTTTTCAAAGACTGCTCCATGTATTATGTAAAAGGGATATCAAAATTCAGTCAAAAAACTTTTTATAAATCAATAGCAATCGAATTTCCAAAAGACTTAAAAACTGAAGGACTAATAAGATGAAAAAACAAGGGCAAAGATTTGCTGCTGAATTGAAACAAATTGAATTAGAGGATCAAGCTAAGAAAATTGAGGATAGATTATTATAAAAGAATAAACTTTAATAAACATGAAAACAATATTTGCAGCCATCATTTTACTATTATTTTTCACTTTTAACAGTTACTCGCAGGAATCAAAAGTTTCGGTCAAACAAATAATAAATGATGCTCCAGAACTATCCAAATTTCCTGATTCTTCCTATTTACTTTTAAAACAAAATTTCCGAAGCATTAACGATTCTGTTTTTATAAAAAAAGTATTTTATCCCAATAAGGGTTTGTACTATGAAAATAAAGTGAAAGTAAAAGAAGATTTTTCTTTGAGTGGAATGGTAGAATATAACATTCTTCCAAGTGAAGTTTACAAGAAAAACAAACCAACAGTAAGCATCATTGGTAAAATAACTAAGAAAAACTTTACTTCACTGCTTGTAAGCTATTATGATGTGAACTCTGTACGCTGTTACTTAATGACATTTAATAAGGATTTTAATTTAAAATCATCGGTTTGTTTCTTTGCATACAATACGGTTGATCCAGAAGATGTATATCTGTCCAAAGACAAATGCTATTTTTCTCCATTTATAAAATCCGATTTGAATGAAGATACCTTGCATGTATTTAGCAAAGGATTTTTAGATATCAATTACATCTTTGAAATTCAACTGGATGGAAGTATTAATTTAGAACAGAAAGAACAATTAGATGAAAAGTAATAAAAAAATAATCAAAGTTTGTATTGGTGGTTTTTTGAAAGGTCGTTTTTATTTTAAAAGACAAGCCAAAATTGTAAAGCCATGAAAACAATAGTTGCAGCCATCATTTTACTTTTTGCATTTAATAGTTTTGCTCAGGAACAAAATCAATTAAATGAACTTCAAGTTGATTTCCGAATCATGAGTGAACTAAAGCTTAAAAATGAAAAAGTTGCAGTAGTAAAAGTAGCAAAAGACAAAACGTATGAACTAAAGCTTGGATTAATAAGAAACAAAAAATGTTCAGTTATTCCAATGAGTAGAAATTTAGAAAAAAATGCAAATTATGAATTAGATAATCTTAAAATTACTGACAACTATACAATTGTTGAAGTGTTTCGGAGGGAAGCAGGTGTTAATTCCTCCATTGGTTTTTTGTTTTCAAGTGATTTTAATAAGCACTTCAAATACATTGATTTTAAAGAAATTAATAAGGATGCTGAATGCATTGAAAAGGTTCAATTTAACTCGAAGGATAATAGCATTACGGTAAGTTTAATTAGCCTATACCCTAATAAAAAATTTATTTCCTTAGATTATGGTCGCAACTGGAAATTGATTACTAATTGAAATTCAAAATGATTTCTATGAAAAACTTAGACAAATTGTTATTGATTTCCTTCCTAATCTCTTTTTCTTGTACAACATTAAAAGCACAAAGTAGAAAAGAAAAAAACAGCATACTACTTGATTTTGCTTTGTGCGATTGCCTTACCAAAAAATACGCGCAAGCAGATTCAACTCTCGTTTTGAATGACGTTTCTTTAGCTGTTTATTTTCAAGAATATGATTTCATAAAATCTGAAACGGCAACCGCAATTGACTCCTTGATTAATGCATTTGAAGTTTCTGGAAAAGGAAAGGGTTCTCATACGGCATCACAGGTTCCAAATTCCAATCAAATTTTTAAGGAATGTTCAGAATTTATAAGAGCTAAGAGATTAGAAATTATAAATTTGAAACGTTAGTGAAAATCAGAAAAAAATGAAAGAAAACCTACAATACACCGCGAAACTTGCTGGATTGGCAGTTTTAACTTTTTTAAAAATTAATGTTCCAGGACAAATACTGATTGGAATATTCTCTGCTGCAATACTTGTTACTCTTTTGTTTCAATCTGTTGACGGTGGAGCACATTCTGGAGCAGAAGCAGGAATTGTATTGATTTTTGTTGCTCGACCATTTGCAAGTATTTTGGCATTGCTTGCATTTTTTCTCAGTCCGATTTTATTGTTTTATCTCGGAAACAAGTACATTCTCACGAAATTGATAAACAAAGTAATTAGCGATAAAGGCGAAAACATTCTATTTCCACTTTTAGATAAAGTGCTCAACAAATTGCAAGAAAAACAGCCAGCTTTGTTTGCAAAAGGTTCAGATAAAGCGCTGTTAAAAATCAAAATGGTACAAGAAATTAAAGAATCAACTGAAAACAAATGGTTCAAGAGAATCATTTTGTTTGCGCTCAAGAAGGTGCATTTATCTGAATTGGATTTAGCCGATGAAAATATGAGTTTCAATGATGTTGTCAAAAAAAGTACACTCACTGTGCTAAAAAGCATAACTGAACCCAGCCGAAGCTTTTTTTGGATTATTTGTGGTGCGCAAGTACTTGTTTTTTTATTGATTATTTTAAGAGTTATTTGAGTTTTAGAACATATTCTAATTTTTCTCAAAAACATCATTTTATATTATTCCCTAAAAGTGCCATCTGCTATAGGTTACAACCATCTTTATCTGAAATTTGAAGCAACTGTTAGTTGGGTTGAATTGCGTTTGGGTTTAAATATTTAGTAATTTGCAATTAAATATTATTGAATTCTAATACGTTGAAGCTTAAATTGAAAAATCGAAAATACAATATGAAAACAAAAATAGTCATCTCGCTACTCCTAATCTTACTTGTAAACTGTAGCAAAGACAAATCTGATACACGAAAAATGGTGGGAACATGGAAAAGAATCCAAGTGAATTTTATTAGCGGCTCATCAACGATTCTTGATACAGTGGTTATTACAAAAAATCAATTTACAAGCAAATATGATAATTCTAGGTATTACCTTGCAAATGACAGTCTGTATTTTATTTCACAGTCATCTTCCTCTAATTGCGGATATTATCACTTTACAAACAAAAATAATTTTACACTTAATACTTTGTACACTACTGGTGACAGTGAGTTGAGATTTACCAAAATCAACTAACATGAAACCCTTAACTACCCTTTTACTTGCCTTGACTTTTTTGCTTTTTTCTTGCTCTAAATTCAAGAAAACGTATAAAAACGTTGATGTAGAAATGACTCCGATTGGACTAGCTGAAATAAGTTGTGCCAAAAAGTATCCTGCGGTATTTTTTTATGATGGTCATTTGTATTTAGTTGAATCAATTGCCGATAAATACAAAGACAGTTGGATGTCATTACCTGTAACGATTGACTTTAAGGTAACGAAAAAAGTTCATTGCGATACGGATGGTCAATTAAACGCCGAACTTTATGAGGTTAAGATTTTGGCGATAAAAGATAGGTAATGATGAAATTTAATTGAAAATGAAACTATATAACATGAAAACAAAAATATTCATCTCACTACTCCTAATCTTAGTTGTAAGCTGTAACAAAGACAAATCAGATGCTCGCAAAATGGTGGGAACGTGGAAAAAAAGTTTAGTGATTTACTTTGGTGGTTCAACGTCTGTCATTGATACGGTTGTCATTACGAAAAAACATTTTACGGACAATTCAGGAACTTATAAATATTTCCTTGCAAATGACAGTCTGTTTTTAATTTCAAACACAACAGACACTTCCTTTTACAGCTACAAAATTACGGATGAAAATTCTTTTCGATTAGATAGTTGGTTCTTGCAGGACGGTTATTTTCAGCTTACCAAAATCAAATAACATGAAATCCTTATCTATCCTAATCATCGCCTTAACTTTCTTGTTTTTTTCGTGCTCGAAATTAAAGAAAACGTATAAAAACGTTGATGTTGAAATGACTCCAATGGGGTTTTATGGCATTAATTGTACAAAATTTTATTCTGCGATGTTTACCTATAATTCTGAAACATATATGGTCGAGAATATTGAGGACAAATATAAAAATAGCTTAACATCA
>RFNX01000609.1 GCA_009926905.1 Flavobacteriales bacterium | reverse complement strand
GAATGAAAAGGCTTTGCGATCACTTTCTGAACTTGGAAGTGGAGCACCATTGATTAAACCAAAGTTGTAACGGTCATTTAATCCACGAATTACAACAAATTTATTATCTTGTACACTAGCACCTGTAATTCTTTTAAATACATCTGACGCTTTAGAATCGGGCGTTTTCTTGAAGGTCTCAGATGAAATCCCATCAACAACTGTAGCACTATTTCTTTGAAGACGTAACAATTCTGTATTCGATTCTTTGTTGACTTTAGCTGTAACTGTGATTGGACCTATTTCTAAAACAACTTCATCTAATGGAATATTCAGTGTTAAATTTTCTCCATTTTTAATTTTGATATTTTGTAAAATCAAGCTGTTGTAAGATACAGACCTAATTTCTAATGTGTAAGTGCCTGCAGATAAACCATTAATAATGTATTTCCCATCTATATCGCTAATTGCACCTTTGCCCGTGCCAGTTAAGATTACTTTTGCTCCTTCAACAACTTCATTTGTTTTTGAATTTTGAATTTTACCTGAAAGACTAGCATTTTGAGCTTGGAAAATAAAACTTATAGCAATTGAAAAAAGAACTAAAACTTGTTTTAAAGAGAACATTTGATAAGATTATAAATTATGTGCAAAGAAACGGCGACTACATAATATTGAAATTAAAGCTAGATTAAGCTTATATTAAGATAATTCTACGATTTCTTAATGTTATGGTAACAGTTTCAAATTCAATTAATCAAGTAGGTTTTTTCTAAAGAATTTTTCAAAATAGTTGTTGCAAAACGTATTTTTTTATTAAATTCAAGTAATGAACCAACTATCACAAGACCAAAATTTAGATATTGCTCAGTTTGTTGAGCGTTTTATCAATCAAACGAACCGTTCTATTTTTTTGACAGGAAAAGCTGGAACGGGCAAAACAACTTTATTGCGTAAAATCGTTAGTTCGACACATAAAAATACGGTTATTGTCGCGCCAACGGGAATCGCTGCTTTGAACGCTGGCGGTGTAACCATTCACTCATTTTTTCAATTGCCTTTTGGAAGTTTTATTCCAGATTTTGAAACTCCTAATATTGGTGTTGCCATAAAAGTTGAGAATAAATCCACATTAAAGCGTCATTTCAGAATGAACCAAAATCGCATTTCTTTGATTCGAAATTTGGAATTACTTATTATCGATGAAGTCAGTATGTTGCGCGCAGATTTGTTAGATGCAATCGATTGGTCATTACGTTCCATTCGTAGAAATAATTTTCCATTTGGAGGTATTCAAGTATTGTTTATTGGTGATTTACATCAGTTGCCACCCGTTGTAAAAAATGATGAGTGGGAATTGTTGCGTTTGTATTATCAAGGCATTCATTTTTTCAATTCTCAGGCGATTCGCGAAGAACAACCATTATATATTGAGCTTGAAAAAATCTACCGACAAGATGATCAAGTTTTTATTTCATTGTTGAATAATCTGAGAAACAATAAAATTACTTCGGAGGATTTAAGTTTGATTAATAAAAATATCAGAACCAATCTCACTTCTGACGAACGAAAAGGTTACATCACTTTGACAACACATAATTTCAAAGCGGATGAGATGAATACGCAAGAATTGATTTCACTTAAAGGAAAATCTTACTTTTTTGACGCAGAGATTACGGGAGAATTTCCGCCTCATTTGCATCCATTAGAAACGCGAATGGAGCTGAAGATTGGCGCACAAATTATGTTCATCAAAAATGACATTTCATTTGACAAGAAGTTTTACAACGGAAAAATGGGTTTCATCGATTTCCTTTCTTCGGATGAGATTATTGTTTCCTTTCCAGAAGAAAAAAAGAAAATCTCAATTGACAAATTTGAATGGACAAACATTCGTTACGAACTGGATGAAAACTCTCAGGAAATCAAAGAAACGGTTTTAGGAACGTTTGTGCAATTCCCCATCAAATTAGCGTGGGCGATAACGGTACACAAAAGCCAGGGTTTAACCTTTGAAAAAGCAATTTTAGACGTTTCTGATGCTTTTGCACCTGGACAAGCGTATGTTGCTTTTTCTCGATTGAGGTCGCTGCAAGGTTTGGTATTATTGAAGCCTTTCCAAATTCGAGGTATTGCCAACGATCAACAAATGATTGATTACGCAAAATCGAAAGCTGATGAAAATAAATTAATTCAATCATTAGATGCCGACACATTTGCTTTTTTAAAAATGCGCATTCAAGAAACCTTTGATTGGTACCATTTATTTACGCGTTGGTCGGTTCATAATTCATCCTACAATTTAGCGCCACCAAAATCTGAAAAGGCAAAACACAGTTCTTGGTCAAAGGAAACGCTTTTTGAAATTGACAAAACGATTGAACCTGCAACAAAATTTAGAAGACAAGTAGAACAATTGTTTCTAGCGCAA
>RFNX01000308.1 GCA_009926905.1 Flavobacteriales bacterium | reverse complement strand
TCGTTTAACTGCAAATGGTTTTGGTGAGTTGGATCCGAAATTGCCAAATACAACTGAATCAAACCGTGCTAAAAATAGAAGAACAGAATTTGTTACGATTGGTGATTGATTAAAATTTAATTGCGAAGTTGTTCAGATACGATTCTACCGCGGCTGATAATTTAAAAAATGATGGAAATTGTTCATTCCTTATGAATATCTTTCCAATAGATACAAGCAATCATAGCATTGAAAATCCTAACTTTGTCTCTTTCTAAAAATTATGAATTTCAGTCCTCTTACAGCTATTTCACCAATTGACGGTCGATATTATTCTAAAACGAAATCTTTAAGTCCTTTTTTCTCAGAATTTGGTTTGATTCGCTACCGTGTTCAAGTAGAGGTTGAATATTTCATTGCACTTACAAAATTGCCTATTCCAGCATTAAGCGCGTTTCCAAAAGACAAAATTGAAGCATTGAGAACGATTTATCAAGATTTCTCAGAATCTGACGCTCAATGGATTAAAGATTCAGAAAAAATTACAAATCACGATGTTAAAGCTGTCGAGTATTTTTTGAAAGACAAAATGAAAGCGCTTGGACTTGAAGCCTATTTAGAATTCATTCACTTTGGATTAACATCTCAAGACATAAACAATACTTCAATTCCGCTTTCATTAAAAGAAGGAATTTTTCGTGTGTATTTGCCTTTATTAGATGAAATCATTACAAAATTGGTAAGCTTTCAAAACGAATGGAAAGATATTCCAATGCTTGCAAAAACGCATGGTCAACCTGCTTCTCCCACACGTTTGGGAAAAGAAATTCAAGTTTTTTCAGAACGTTTATCGGTACAACGTAAGCAATTGTTAGCCATTCCGTTTTCAGCAAAATTTGGCGGAGCAACTGGAAATTTCAACGCACATCATATCGCTTTTCCAGAAATTGACTGGGTTGATTTTGCAAATAAATTCGTGAACAACACACTAGGTTTAGATAGAAGTCAAACCACAACACAGATCGAACATTACGATAATTTGGCAGCACTTTTCGATTGTTTAAAACGCATCAACACGATTATTTTAGATTTAGATCGCGATATGTGGACCTATATTTCAATGGATTATTTCAAACAAAAATTGAAAGACGGAGAAATTGGTTCTTCTGCAATGCCGCACAAAGTGAATCCAATTGATTTTGAAAATTCGGAGGGAAATATTGGTATCGCAAATGCCATTTTTGAACATTTATCAGCTAAATTACCTGTTTCAAGATTACAACGCGACTTAACAGATTCAACAGTTTTAAGGGCTGTTGGTATGCCATTGGGACATACAGTCATTGCTTTTCAATCGACAATTAGCGGATTAGGGAAGTTGCTTTTAAACACATCAAAACTAGAATTGGATTTAGAAAACAATTGGGCTGTTGTTGCCGAAGCCATTCAAACAATTTTGAGAAGAGAAGGATTTGAAAAACCTTATGAAGCCCTAAAAGGATTAACAAGAAAAAACGAACAAGTTACAATGCAATCTGTTCATGAATTCATAGATACACTTTTAATTTCAGAAAATTTAAAGAAAGAATTAAAATTAATCACTCCGACTTCGTATCTTGGTATTCAGCTTGTAAATCCATAAGTTATGAAAGTTCTTCTTGCATTTATTTTTATTCTTTTCAACAGCTTGTTGATTGCACAAAAAGATTATCCAATAATGTGGGGAGATTTAGAACGCAGCCCTGGAGCATTGCTAGAAATTTTACCCAAAACTACCACTGATTTTTATTCACTGCGTTGGACTGGAGGAGGAAATTTTGGAACTTATCGTATCGCTGAACACGAGAATTTAACATTTTTTCAACAAAAAAGAATCAAACTAGTTGCCGAAACTGGAATTGCTAATTTTGAAACAGCTTATTATTTCGGAAATCAACTTATTGTTTTTCTTTCTGATAAAAGTAACGGTCAAATGACTTTATTCATTCAAATTTTTAATGAAAACTTAGATGCAGATGGACAAACAGAGTTAATTGCAAGTTATCCAAACAATAAAATTGGAGCACAACCAAATTTCAAAATTAGCATGTCGCAAAATAAATCATACTTAGGTATAGTTTGGGAAGTCCCTGGTAAAAAAGCTGTAAGTGATATTTACGGTTATAAAATTCTGGATACAAAATTTAAAGAAATACAATCAGGTGAATATTCAATGCCATTTGATGGAAATATGTCCACAATCAACGAACATCACATCTCAAATTCAGGCGATTATTTATTAAGTGTTACAGAACATAATAAACCGAATGACCGACTTTTTGGAAGAGTTTTTGACAATTTTAAAGCACTTCATGTTTACAAAATTAAGAATAATGAATTAAGTGAATTTTCTCTTGATGTAGAAGGATTTAGAATTGATGACATGCAATTAAATTCCAACGACAGCAGTATTTGTACACTAACTGGACTTTACGGAAAAGGAAATCGTCAAGGAATTGAAGGTGTATTCATAATAAAATTCGATGCGAAACGAGATTCTGTGGTTTCTAATGGTCTGATTCCATTTGACAAAGAAATTGTTGTTGAAAATTGGTTTAGTAATAATCTATTTGACAGGCAAACCACAACTGGCAATAACCTTAATACAAATAGTCAAATCAATCAAAACAATCAATATTATAACTATCGTTTGCGTGATATTTTTTTATTAGCTGATGGATCAATAATTGGTTCTATGGAACAATATTTTATGTATCGTAGGGTTAACTACGATAACCGAACTGGAATGTCTTCGAATATTACTTATTATTATTACGATGACATCATTGCATTCAAAATTGGAAAAAGTGGTAGTTTTGATTGGCAAAAACGTATTCCAAAATCCCAAGTTTCAATCAATGACGGCGGTCCATTTAGTTCTTATTGTAGTTTTACAGATGGTAACTCAATAAGCTTTATTTTCAATGATAATTTGAGAAACTACAACGAAGAAGGATTGTTTAAACAAGATTTAAAGCGCGTTAATTCTTTTAATTTATCCAAAAGAAAAAATGTTGCAGCCATTACAAATCTCTCAATTGAGAATGGAACATTAGATAGAAAAATGATTTTTTCACGTCAAGATTTAAAATCAATCGTAGTTCCAAAAATGTTCAAAGTGGACTTTGCCAACAAAGAAATTTTGATGTATTCGATTTTAGGAAGCAAAGAACGTTTTGGAGTTCTGAATTTTAAAGTAAAATAATGTATTTTCGTATCACTTATCTTTTCTTCGTTCTTTGCGCTTGTTTAATGACTTCTTGCGACAGCACACCGAAAGCTCCTGAAACTAAAACCGAGCAGCTGGCTGATTCTACCTACGATGATCACAGTTATTCCAACTTAAAAGAAATTAGAACCTCGCATTTGGATTTGGATTTAGAAGTGAATTTTTCCAATAAAACGATTTATGGTGTAGCACATCATACTATTATAAACAAAGGAAGTGACACCGCAATTTTTGATATCAAAGGACTCTTAATTCAAAAAATCACAATAGGAAAAGGGAAAAATGAACGCGAAACAGACTTTGTAATTGGAAATATGGACAAAGATTCAATTCTTGGGCAGCCACTTTTAGTTACAGTTAAACCGAAAACAACTCAAATCAATATTTATTATCAAACAACTACTGATTCGGATGCATTGGATTGGCTTGATCCTGCATTAACAAGTTCAAAAAAACATCCATTTTTATACACACAAGGTCAAGCAATCTTAACAAGAACGTGGATTCCAATTCAAGATTCGCCTTCAAATAGAATAACTTACAGTGCAAAAATTAAAGTTCCGAAAGAGTTAATGGCTGTTATGAGTGCAAAAAACAGCAAACGAAAAAACGATTCTGGAACCTACTATTTTAAAATGGAAAAAGCAATTCCTTCTTACTTGATTGCTTTGGCTGTTGGAGATTTGAAATACCACGCATTCAGTTCAAAAACGGGAGTTTATTGCGAACCTCAATTGATGTCTTCGTGTAAATACGAATTTGAAGATTTACCAAAAATGATGAATGCTGCAGAGAAATTATACGGCAACTATCAGTGGGGACAGTATGATTTATTGGTTCTACCCTACTCGTTCCCTTTTGGTGGTATGGAAAATCCAAGGTTGACTTTTGTAAATCCAACGGTTTTGGCTGGTGACAGAAGTTTGGTTTCTGTGATTGCACATGAATTAGCTCATTCGTGGTCAGGGAATTTGGTTACCAATCGCACTTGGAATGACTTTTGGTTAAATGAGGGTTTCACAGTTTATTTCGAGGAACGCATCATGGAAAAACTTTACGGTAAAGAAATAGCTGACATTCTTGCCTTAGTTGAGTTTCATGAATTACAGGATGAATTGAAACGAATTAAAAATTCGGAGCATCCTGAAGATAGTAGATTATTTTTAGATTTAGAAAATCGAGATCCCGATGCTGGAATGACTGACATTGCTTATGTAAAAGGTGCCTTCTTTTTGAAAACATTGGAGCAAAAAGTAGGAAGAAAAAATTTAGACATTTTCTTAAAAAATTACTTTCATAAATTCGCTTTTCAAACAATAAACACTTCAATATTTTCGGAATATCTGAATGAAAACTTATTAAGTAAAACTAAAATTGATTTTGATTCTAAAGAATGGATTTACAAAGAAGGAATTCCTGAAAACTGTGTTCATTTAAAATCTTCAAGATTAGATAAAATGGTTCAATTGGCAGAACGAGTTAACAATGGTGAAAAAGCCTTGGCACCTAAAATCACGTTTAAAACGATTAGAAGGAAAGGTCGCAAAAAAAGAAAAATGATTGTTACTAAAATCGAACGTAAAGATCACATCGTTCAAGAATGGCAAACGTTTATCCGTGCTTTGTCTCCAACGATTGGCAAAGAAACAATGAGGGAAATTGACAATCGTTTAAATTTTGCGAAGTGCGGCAATGCTGAGATTATGACAGAATGGTATGTTTTGGGAATTCGCAATAACTACAAGCAAATCAGACCACAAATTACTGCTTTTATATCAAAAGTTGGTAGAAGAAAATACCTCATCCCAATTTATGAAGCACTCTGTGAAACTCCTGAAAACAAAAAATGGGCAAAAGAATTATTTGCAAAAATATCATTGAATTATCACGCAGTTTCAAGAAACACGATCTCAGATTTGTTGAATGAAAAGTAACTAATAGTTAATTTGCTACTTCGCTCATAAACTTTATACGCATCAATCGCAATTCTTCTTCTGTGTACAAACCATCAAATTCATGGTAAGCTTCTATCAAATCATCACTCTCAGCTGATGAGAAATAATCGAAAATTTCTTCTTGATTGTCGCTATCCAACAAAGTGTTGATGTAATAATTGATGTTTACTCGTGTACCAGAATTTACAATCGACTCAATTTCATCCAAGATATTATCAAATGTTTTTCCTTGCGCTTTCGCAATGTCTTCCAATGGTAATTTTCGGTCGATGTTTTGTATTAATTGAACTTTTAATACTGACTTATTCACAAGTGATTTCACTACTAAATCTTGTGGACGTTCAATATCATTGTCCTCCACATAATTAGCAATCAAAGCTACAAATGGCTCTCCGTAACGTTGTGCTTTTCCAGTTCCAACACCTTGAATATTCGTTAGTTCATCAATTGTGATAGGATATTGGAAACACATATCTTTCAATGACGGTTCTTGGAAAATAACAAAAGGAGGAATATTATTCTGTTTAGAAAGTGATTTTCTTAAATCCACCAATAAATTATACAAAGTTTCGTCAAACGCTCCACCTTTTCCACTTTGAATAATCGAATCATCGTCGTCTGTATTCGAAAAATCGTGCTGTTTGATTAACTTAAAAGGTTCTGGTTTATCAATAAATTTCTTTCCATTTTCTGTCAATTTCAGTGTTCCAAAAGTCTCTATGTCTTTGTAAACCAAACCGCCAACTGTAACCTGACGAATAACAGCATTCCAGAAATGTTCATCTTTATCTTTTCCAATTCCAAAAGTTGACAATTGATCGTGTTTGTATGCTTTGATGTCGGATGTAACATGGCCAGATAAAAATGCGCAGTAATGTTTCGCTTTTTGTGTTTCATCCATCAATTTAACTGCATCCAAAAGCATCGAAACATATTGTTGACCTTCTGTACGCTCTTGAGGCGTGCGGCAATTATCACATTGTTCGTTGCAATTTTTCTCTTCAAATGTTTCACCAAAATAATGCAGTATGAATTTCCTTCTACAGACTGATGTTTCAGCGTAAGAAACGATTTCATTCAACAATTGTCTTCCGATTTCTTGTTCAGTTACTGGTTTTCCTTGTAAAAACTTTTCTAATTTCTCGACATCTTTATAACTATAAAAAGCAACACATTCTCCCATTCCACCATCACGACCGGCACGACCTGTTTCCTGATAATAACTTTCTAAGGATTTTGGAATGTCGTGATGGATTACATAGCGTACATCAGGTTTGTCAATTCCCATTCCAAAAGCAATCGTTGCAACAATCACTTCAGCTTCTTCCATCAAAAACATATCTTGATGTTTTCCTCTTGTAGCTGCATCTAAACCAGCGTGATATGGAAGTGCATTGATCCCATTTATTTGAAGTAATTCCGAAATCTCCTCCACTTTCTTACGACTCAAACAATAAATAATTCCACTCTCACCTTGATGGTTGCGGATGTATTTTATTATTTGTTTTTCGACTTCACGTTTTGGACGAATTTCATAAAATAAGTTATCGCGATTAAATGATGACTTAAAAACGTCAGCATCCAACATGTTGAGATTTTTCTGAATGTCGTATTGAACTTTAGGGGTAGCTGTAGCAGTAAGAGCAATTACTGGAACGTTTGAGATTTTCTCGAAAATTTCTCTTAATCTACGATATTCTGGACGGAAATCATGTCCCCACTCAGAAATACAATGTGCTTCATCAATTGCAAAGAAAGAAATATCAACTGAAGTTAAGAAATCAATATTTTCTTGCTTTGTTAAAGACTCAGGAGCAACATATAACATTTTGGTAATACCTGATTGAATGTCTTTTTTTACGTGAGCAATTTCTGTTTTTGTTAAAGACGAATTCAAAAAATGCGCAACACTTTCGTTGTCACTTACATTACGAATAGCATCAACTTGATTTTTCATTAAAGCAATTAATGGTGAAACTATAATCGCAGTGCCGTTCATAATCAGAGAAGGTAGTTGATAACACATCGACTTTCCGCCACCAGTTGGCATAATTACAAATGTATTTCTACCATTTATAACATTCCTAATAATATGTTCTTGCTGATCTTTAAAGACATCGAATCCAAAGAACTTTCTCAGCGAGGATTTTAAATCAACTTGTTCAGAGTTTTTTGATTGTTTTGTTATTATATCTTCC
>RFNX01000320.1 GCA_009926905.1 Flavobacteriales bacterium | reverse complement strand
TCATACGCTTGAAACAATAATTGAGCAACTTCCTCGCCCGGATAAAAGACCAAACTAAATGTTCGTCCGCGTTTCCAATTGGCATCTTTATCTGAAAATTGAGCTAATTGCTTTTTAATTTCATCTTGAGAAATACCTTGGGTAGGAAATGGAATATGCATTTTATTGATTTTAAAAGTTAAGATTCGCTGTTTTAAAATTACTGATTATTCGGATTCAAAGGAGATTTTGAGTTGGAGATTTTATTTAAGTAAAGCAATCCAATTAAACCGATGACAAAAAAGATTGTTAAGCCTAATACGCTATTTCGCATGGTTCCAGAAAGTTGTAGCAGAAAACCATAGGAAGCTGTACCTAAAACGATTGCAACTTTTTCTGTCAGTTCATAAAAACTAAAGAACGAAGAATTGTTTTCTGTTTCAGGAATTAATTTGGAAAAAGTTGAGCGTGAAAGACTCTGAATTCCACCCATAATGATACCAACAACTGCTGCCATCAAATAAAATTGAAGATGTGTGGTAACAAAAAATGCACTAATACAAACCAAAAGACAAATAATTAATGCACTTACAAGTACCTTAACATTTCCATATTTTGCAGACATTCTTGAAAAGAGATTTGCTCCAGGAATTGCGATTAATTGAAGGAGTAGCATAGAAATAATTAGTCCTTCTAAGGGCAATTTGAGTTCAATTTCTCCAAACAAACTTGCGAAATACATAATAGTTTGAAAGCCCATAGCATAAAAGAAAAACGAAAGTAAAAACCAACGCATCAAAGGCATTTTTTGAACAATTTTAAAAACACTTGCAACTTCTTTGTATCCTTTCGTGAGTAAGGTTGAATCAATAACAAACTCTTTTTTATCACTCGGTAAATATTTGAATGAATATTGAGCAAATCCAGCCCACCAAATTCCAACCGAAAGAAAAGCAATTTGCGAAGGAAGTTTCCCATCCGTAATCCCAAATGTTTTTGGAGAAAGCACAACTATTAAGTTTAAAATCAACAAAATAACACTTCCAACATAACCAAATGAATAGCCTTTTGCACTTACTTTATCCATTTGATCGGTGGTGACAATTTCTGGTAAAAAGGCATTGTAAAAAACCAAACTTCCCGCATAACCAATTGTCGCCAAGCCAAAACAAATTATTCCAAAAACCAAATTCTCACCATCAAAGAAAAATAAAGCCGAACAAGATAATGAACCAAGATAAGTGAAGAATTTCATAAAAAACTTTTTCTTCGAAGAATAATCTGCAATTCCAGAAAGTAAAGGGTTTATGAATGCAATAATTAAAAAGGCTGTGGATAAAGTGTAGGAATATAAAACTGTATTTTTCAATTCAAATCCAAAGAAATTAACGATATCGTTTTTATCTTCAGCTGTGGTTACTTCGGTGAAAAATATTGGAAAAATAACAGTCGTAATCGTTAATGTAAATACAGAATTTGCCCAATCGTACATGCACCAAGCTCGGATTTCTTTCGGATTGTTTTTTTCTGAATTCATATTAACTATTTTAATTGTTGTCTAAATATAAATAGTTTCCTCACTTTATGAATAAAAAGTGTTGAAAAGAAAAATGGACGAACCTACATTATTGAGGAAAATCGTATTTTGATATGTATAGATAGTTCAAAAGTCAAATTAATTTTGAAAAAGTTAAAAAAGTCAGCTATTTAAATTTGAGTTTTAAAATGAAATAAGAAATAAGAGATTCGGGTTGTTACAATGTTTGCTTTTGATATGAAGATGTTAATTTTAGGAGTGGAATAAAAATGAGAACTAAAACTTATAAAAAAATAGCACCAGATATGAATCAAAAGGATTGAAGAAAATTGAACCTTTGCTTAATTCTGATTGGAAAATATAGTAATGCTTAATTTCTAAATAAGAGAGCGGAGAAACAGAGTGAGAATGATTGTGAGAGTGAGAAAGAAGGACATACAGCGGATAGCAGTATCAGGCGCAAACTAAAAAACTACAAGTATCATTCTTTCAGGGCAATTTCACCTTCCAAAAAGCTATTCTTGATATTTAAAACAATTATCATTAATTTAGGAAACCAAAATTCGATTTATGAAAAACTTTCGTTTCCTTTTTACCATTGCTGTACTTTTTCAATCGTTTGTGTTTTTTGCGCAAAATGTGGAATTTTCAAAGGAGAATTTTCCAAGTGATAAAGACGGATTGAAACTTGCCAAAGAAAAATTGGAAGAAGGTGATGAATATTTTGAAATGGAAGACAACTTTCTGAAATTGGCGATTGAACCTTACGAAGAAGCACAAAAATTCAACCCCAATAATGCTGAATTGAATTTTAAATTAGGGAAATGTTACCTGTATTCCAGTTTTAAGCAGAAAGCCCTACCCTATTTGGAAAAAGCAAAAAAATTGAACACTTCTATCCATCCAGATATAGATTTTTACCTTGCTCAAGCGTATCATTTGGACATGCAATGGGACAAAGCAGTAAGCTATTTTGATGCTTTTCTGAAAAATCATTCGAACAGCAGCGATGCAAATTTGGTGAAATTGGCAGTGAAAGAAAAAAACGATTGTGCCACTGGAAAAGACATCGCTTCAAAACCCATTCGCGTGCAAATTGACAATCTTGGAAAAGAAATCAATACTGAATTTCACGAATACAAACCGCTGATTTCGGCTGACGAATCGGTACTATTTTTCACATCAAGACGTCCTGGTTCCATTGGTAATGAGAAAGACCCAT
Source organism: Flavobacteriales bacterium (assembly GCA_009926905.1). Taxonomy (GTDB): domain Bacteria; phylum Bacteroidota; class Bacteroidia; order Flavobacteriales_D; family Crocinitomicaceae; genus UBA952. The sequence goes on along the minus strand of RFNX01000320.1, from coordinate 1,341 downwards.
TCTACAATGATTATTACGAAGACATTTATTTCTCACAAAAACTTTCTTTTGGACAATGGTCGCAAACAAAGAATTTGGGCGCTCCTGTAAACACTGCTGATCACGATGCCAACTCAGGTCTTTCGGTAGATGGTTCAAAACTAATCATTTATTTGGGAAGTAAAAATAACGGCGATTTGTTTGAATCTGAGTTAGTTGGCGACAAATGGAGCAGTCCAAAAGAAATGAATAAAAACATCAATACGGATAAATTTCACGAATCATCAGCGAGTTATTCTCCCGATGGAAAATCGGTATATTTCGTGAGCGACAAACCAGGTGGAATCGGAGATAGAGACATTTATATTTCCTATTTGGACGATAAAGGAAAATGGGGCAAGGCTGAAAATTTAGGGAATGTCATCAATACTGAATTTGGTGAAGAAGGTGTGTTCATTCATCCCGATGGTAAAACATTGTATTTCAGTTCACAAGGCCACAAAGGAATGGGCGGTTATGACATTTTTAAATCAATTTACAATGCACAAACCAAAACGTGGTCAACACCTGAAAACATTGGTTATCCTGTAAATACAACCGATGATGATGTGTTTTTTGTGGTTTCTGCTGATGGCAAACACGGCTATTACACTTCTGTGAATTCGAAAGGTTTTGGTGGGCGCGATTTGTATATGATTACCTTCTTAGGAGCTGAGAAAAAAGAAGTGAAAGAGGTGAAAACAGTTGAAGTCGCAAAAGTGGAGAAAACTGAAAATGTTGTAATCAAAGAAGAACCTATTGCGCGTCTCACGATTTTAAAAGGAATCATTTCGGACGAAGTTTCTAAAAAACCCATTGAAGCGTCTATCGAAATAGTCGATAACAATTTGAATCAAACGATTTCGACTTTTACTTCGAACAGTGCTTCAGGAAAGTATTTAGTATCATTAACTGCTGGTCACAATTATGGAATTGCAGTGAAAAAGAACGGTTATTTGTTTCATTCTGAGAATTTTGACATTCCTGACACGGCAGCTTTTCAAGAAATTGTGAAAGATATTCCATTGAAGAAATTAGAAATTGGCAGTAAAATCATTTTGAAAAACATCTTCTTCGATTTTGACAAAGCGACTTTGCGACAAGAATCTACCAATGAATTGGAGCGTTTACTGAAATTATTGAATGAAATTCCAACTTTAAAATCGAAATTTCTGGTCACACGGATTCCAAAGGTGCCAACGATTACAACAAAACGCTTTCTGAAAGTCGTGCAAAAGCAGTGGTGGATTATTTGATAAAAGCTGGGATTTCAAGCAGTCGTTTGACGTTTAAAGGTTTTGGCGAAGAGCAACCGATTTCTAC
>RFNX01000126.1 GCA_009926905.1 Flavobacteriales bacterium | reverse complement strand
TCTGAAGAAAGTAAAGAGCCAATAGCTTGTTTTGTAGAAACTTGAGAGCCAATTTTCACAAACGTTTCACCCAAATTACTGTAAACAGTTCGGTAAGCTCCATGTTTGATAATTACAACTTTTCCTGCACCTGTAATACTAAATACACTCGTTACTTCGCCTTCGAAAACAGCTTTCACAGTCGAGCCTTTTGAACAAGTAATGTCGATTCCGTTGTTGTTAGTAATGACGCCGCTCAATGTTGGATGGGCATTTCTACCATAGCGTTCGGTGATACTTCCGTTTCCAACAGGCCAAGCCAAACTTCCTTTATTGGATTCAAAGCTTTTTCCAATTGCAGCTCCTTGAGGAGTTTCTTTATACACAAATGGTTTATCAGGAACGTCGTCAACATACGGATCTGGTTTTGGAGGTGTTGGGTCAGAACCTTTAGGTTTGTCACCGCCTTTTTTCTTCTTATCGTCTACCGCTTTTTTCTTTTTATCATCAGCGGCTTTGCGAGCTCTATCGTCAGCTTCTTTTTGTTTTCTTTGTTGTGCAGCGATTTCATTTTTAATAGCCGAATCGATTTTTTGTTTCAACTCTTGTTTTTTGCGCTCGTCATTTTGCAGTTGCGTGTATAATTTTTGTTCTTCTTGCTTGAATTTATTGTAGGTTTTCTCTTTCGTTCCTTTGTCTTTTTGAATCAATTCGCGCTCTTTCTTTTTCTCTTCCATCGCCAACATTTTGGATTCTTTTTCTATGCCAATGTTTTTGATTTCTTTGTCAATTAATTGTTGATTCTGTTTGATAAGTGCCAATTGCTTCATTTGAATTCCTGCTACTTTTTTCAAATAACGATTTCTTTTTAAAGCTTCATTGTAATTATTGGCTGACAAAATGAACATGATTTTCCCGTAGTTATTGCGGTGCTTGTAAGCGTACAAAATCATTGATTTATATTGTCTTTTTAAATCTTGTAAACGTTTGTTCAAACGACGAATTTCTTGTTTTTTTTCAATCATTTTAACCTCCGCCATGCGAACTTGATTGTCGAAAATTCGCACTAACGCTTCGCGACTTTTTATTTGATTGTCAATCAAGCGCAATTCATTCAAAGAAGCTTCTGAATTCGTTTTCACCTTTTTTAAAAGCGATTTTGTATTGGCAATTTTCTTCTCTAATTTCTGTTGCTCGCGTTTCAACTGGTCGCTTTGTTGAGCAAATCCAGTGAATGCAACACAAAAAACAATTAAAAGACTAATTACATTTTTCATATTTCTCTGGAATGACAATGATTAATTCTTGAGGTTCATCAATTTCTGCTTTTTCGTACTTCAACTGAATAAACATCGTGTTGCGTGGCGTTTTGATTTTAATAAATACTTCCTCTGGCACCATCATTTCTTTCACTTTCTGACGCGATTTGTATTCAACGATAATTTCT
>RFNX01000466.1 GCA_009926905.1 Flavobacteriales bacterium | reverse complement strand
ATCTGCACAAACTGCACCAGTTGCTTTAGTAGATTTAGATTGTAGCGCAATCGAAGGTTTTCCAGTAATTACAAAAGCGCCTGCTGGAGTGAAAGCTGTTGAAGAATACGGTTCAGTTAAAATTTCAAACGGAGCAAAATTTCAAATGGAGTTGAGTACAGTTTACGACTACACGTTGGACAAAGCGAAAAAAGAAATTGAAGCAAACGACATTAATAAATTGAAAAAATATGTGATCGATGAGCCAAACGGAATTGTTTACCAAACAGAAGTTATGGGAACAACTCAATATCATTTCATCTATTACTTGAACGGTGAAGAAACTTCTTATTCTTTCACAAACGTAAAAGGCCCAACTTACAGTTTAGAATCAGCTAAAACGATGTACAACGCAGCAAAAGCTAGTAAAATCAAATAGTATTTAAACACTTCTTTTGAAGCCGAATGTTCGAAATGAATGTTCGGCTTTTTTTATGCTAATTCCATGTGAATTTCTAGAAATTGTGAGTTCTAATCGTTACATTCGCTACAAAAAAATCGAGTATGCTCTATTTTTCTAAAATTGTCTTGATTGCAAGTGTTTTCGTATCAATTCTTCCGTTTTCTTCAATTGCTCAAAATCGTGAGTTGCATTGTGGAACAGACGAAATACACCAAGATTTATTCAAAAATCACCCTGAATATAATGCAGGTATTCAACGTGCAAATGAAAAATTGCAAGCTTACACCAAAGCTTATGAAAAACAAGCACACGACAAAGACAATGCTCTTTATGTGATTCCAATTGTGTTTCATGTGGTGCATAATTATGGTGCTGAAAATATCAGTGATGCTCAGATTTTAGATGCGGTAAAACAATTAAATATTCAATATCGCAAATTAAACAGCGATACGACTGATATCGTAAATGCTTTTAAATCGTTAGCTGCGGATGCTCAAATTGAATTTCGATTGGCACAAAAAGATCCCAACGGAAATTGTACGAGTGGAATAACAAGAACAGTTTCGTCATTGACTTCCATCGGAGATCATCAAGTGAAAAGTTTGATTCATTGGCCACCAGATAAATATTTGAATGTATATATCTGTGCGGAAGCTGCTGGTTTAGCAGGACATTCGATGATGCCAGCTGCTGCTGATACTGTTCCTGAATGGGATGGAATTGTTATGGCGCACGATTATGTGGGAACAATTGGTACGTCGCAATATTTTCACAGAACGGTTTTATCACATGAAGTTGGACATTTCTTGAATTTACAACACATCTGGGGAGGAAACAATGTTCCAGGATTTTACTATTTACCTTGTGGTGACGGTGGAAATTGTGCGTTCGATGACGATGTGACCGACACACCTTTAACGATTGGTTGGTCAACTTGTAATCTTGGTGGAACTTCGTGCGGAAGCCTCGATAATGTTCAAAATTACATGGATTATGCGTATTGTGCCTTGATGTTTACTGAAGGACAAAAGACGAGAATGCATGCCTGTTTGAATTCGCCAGTTGCACATAGAAATAACTTGTGGTCGCCTGCCAATTTACTAGCAACGGGAACAGATTACACTTCTTTTTCATTGTGTAGAGCGAAGTTTGAAGCAAATAAGCGCATTGTTTGTGTGGGCGATACGGTTTTGTTAACCGACGTTTCTTTACACGGGATTCAAAATCGTCAATGGACGGTAAATGGGGGAGAAGCTTCTTCGTTAACAGATTCTTTGATAACTGTAGTTTATAATGCTCCAGGTAAATATTCTGTTTCGCTTCAAGTGACAAAAGGAAGTGAATCATTGACAAGTTCTGAAACGGATTATATTACTGTTTTCCCTTCAACTGGAATTACTGATGGTTTACACGAGCCGTTTGAAACTGAAAGTCATTTTAATACTTATTGGTCGGTTGTTCCAAAAGATGCTCCTTTTAATTGGACGCGAGTGACAAATGTTGGATTTAATAGCAATGAATCGTTGACATTACAGAATTTCTCGACGTCAGCTGTTGGACCTTTTGAATTTGTTTCTCAACCGTTTGATGCGAGTGCATTAACAGCAGTTGCGATGTCTTTTGATTTTGCCTATGCTCAAAAACAGACATCAAATATTGAACAATTAAAAGTTTCTGTTTCCAATAATTGTGGAGAAACGTGGACTATTCGTCGATCTTATAACGGTTCTGGAACTTTGAAAACTGTTGATTCACTGGTGACTTTTAACTTTATTCCTCAAGACAGTTTGGATTGGAAAAATGATGTTTTAAACAATATTCCAGCTTCTTACTTAACGGATAATTTGCAGTTTAAATTCACATTTGATGCGAAAGGTGGAAACAATTTATACATCGACAACATTAGAATTGGAGATCCTGCAACTTTAGGAATTGGTCAGCAAATTTTAGATGAAGTGAAAGTTTATCCAAATCCAGCATCAGATAAAGTTACTATTGAGATTCCAAATGGAGTGAAATTAGAAGATGTAAAGGTTTACAATTTATTTGGTCAATTGGTTGAAGTAATGAAAGCCAATCCATCTAACGGATTTGAAATGGAAGTAATAGACCTAAGCGCTGGTGTTTATGTCATTCAAATGCAAACATCTTTTGGCGTAAAAAACGTTCGCTTGGTTAAAGAATAATTATTTTTTCTTCTGTACTTTACAACATTCCATTTTTGGTTTGCTGTGTAATCCTTCGTGTTCCGTTTGGATTTTTGGACTAATGTAAGGAATACCGAGATTCATACCACGAGCGATTGTTAACAGCGCTGCTATCGTAATGAAATAGGGTAGAAGCTTGTTTAAATTTGATTTGAATTTTCGATTCATACTTTGCATGAAATAAGCAAAAACAAGCATTACTGGCAAAGTTCCAATTCCAAAAACAATCATTGAAATTACGGAGCCAACTAATGAACCAGCTGCGACTGAATTCAATAATCCCAAATAGACCATTCCGCAAGGAAGTAAACCATTTAAAAGTCCAAATAACAAAGGTTTTAAGCCTGTTTGCAGTTGGTTGATACTTGAAAATCTTCTGGAAATGAAAAGACCAATTTGATTGGAGATTTTATCTAAAAAACCAAGCTCTTTAAAAAAGGAACTCCATGCAATGATTAACATCAAGGTTCCAAGGATGATACTAATTAATTGAACAGAAATAAATAGATTTAAACTCAACCCAATGCTTCCAACTAAAACTCCAAGAACAGTATAAGTGAAAATACGTCCGAAATTATAAATCAAAACGCCCCAAAAAATAGTTAATTTACTTTTGCGATTAACTGGCAAAACCAAAGTGAGCGGTCCACACATGCCAATGCAATGTAAGTTTGATGCAAGGCCTAGGAAAAAAGCCGTTACAAATACATTAATCATTTTATAGTTATGTCTTCAACCTGTTCGCAATTTTTTCCTTTTACTTTAAATACAATTTCAACTTTATAGTTTCCTTTTTTTAGAAATGAAATCGGAATTAAAGCAGGAATTTTGGAGATTTTTATAGTTCTATCTAATGACTTATCATTTGGACGAATAAAACTTAGTTCAACATCTGAAACAGTCGAATTATCTGTAAATGAAACAGATAGTGTGTCGTTTGAAACTCTTACCTTGGCAGGATTTCCTAAGTCTGAAGCTGTTTGGCGTGCATTTATTTCAGCTTGAAAATTTTGATCTTTGACATAATAATCGTCACTTGTTAATTCTGAACCTTTTGAGCTTATGATGATTACAAGTGTCAAAATGAACGCCATAAAAGCTACCATTCCTATAATAATTCCGTTTCTAAATCTCATAATATTACAATAATGGACCAATAAATTTCGTCTGAATGGTTTGGATTAGTTTTCCATTTCCATAAACTTCGACTTCGATTTTCTTTAAACCATCGTCAAGATAGCCATTTTTCATTTTAATAAGCAAACGTTCTTTGATTTGTTTTCCACCTTTAAGAATTATTTTCTTACTCACTTGTTCAATTTTTACATGTGATTCAACTGATTTAAAGGTGATAACATAGTTGGTTTTTGTTTTGTTTAGAAGATTTACTTCAAAAATATTACTGATTGAACCATCATCTGAAGTTTGGTATGTAGTTCCTCTTTGACGAATAATGTTCGTTTCGAAATCCTTACGAGTAATCAATAAAATACTTAATGTAAGTATCATTCCAGCAAGTAAAACAGTGTAAGCAATCACTCTTTTTGTCCATTGGAAAGGCGTTCTGTTTTTGATTCCATTTTCAGAAACGATACGAATCAATCCTTTTTCCATTCCAACAGCTTCCATCATGTGGTCGCAAGAATCCATGCAAGCTGTACAATTGATGCATTCCAGTTGCGTTCCATTTCTGATGTCAATTCCTGTTGGGCAAACATGAACACAGTGTCCACAATCAATGCAATCTCCTTTTTTGGCTTCTTTTCTGTTTTCGTCTTTTCTTATTTTTGCTCGATCTTCACCCCTCACATTATCGTACGCAACAACCATTGAATTTTTATCAAGTAAAACACCTTGAAGTCTTCCGTATGGACAAATGGTTGTACAAACTTGTTCTCTTAGGAAAGCAAATACGCCATAAAATGCGTAAGTAAAAACAGTGATGGCGATTAGACCGCCAATGTGATGAGATGGATTGGAAATTTGGATTTTGAAAAGTTCATCCGCTCCGATTATGTATGCTAAAAAAGTGTTTGCAATCAGGAAAGAGATTATCCAAAAGATAAAATGTTTTAAGGCTCTTTTGAAAATTTTATTTGCGTTCCAAGGAGCTTTATCCAGTTTCTTTTGTTCCGTCCAATCTCCGTCAATCCAGTATTCGATTCGACGAAAAAGCATTTCCATAAAGATTGTCTGAGGGCAAACCCAGCCACAAAACAAGCGTCCAAAGATGATAGTGAAAAGAATAACGAAAACCACACCAATAATCATCATTAACGCAAACAAATATAAGTCTTGCGGCCAGAATACTTTGCCCAGAATTACAAACTTTCTTTCAATAATATTAAAGAGCAACATCGGCTCTCCACCTATCTTTATATGTGGAGCACCAAATAAAAGAGCAATTAAGAAATAGCTTAGTATTTTCCGTTTATTGTAATAGGACCCTTTGGGCTTTTTCGGAAAAATCCATATTCTTTTACCTTTTTCGTCAACCGTAGAAATATGGTCTCTGAACGCTTCTTCTTGCTCACTCATTTTTATTGTTTTTTTTTCTCACAATCTCTCTCCTGCACTGCCATTCAAGTATTTTATTTTTCAATAATTTCTCCTTGTGGTTCTCTTCCTTTGGTAACTGGTAAGGACAGTACATAAGAAGAAACTTGTTGTATTTGAATTGGATTTAGTTTTGAAGCATGTTCAGGCATACCAGCTGGTCTTCCGTTTTTCACACTTGAAAAAACATCTTTAATGTCGTAACCATATATCCAATTTTTATCAGTTAAGTTCGGACCAACGTCTCCTTCACCATTTGCTTTGTGACAAGTTGTACAATTGTTGGTGAAGATTGCTTTTCCTGCTGATAAATCGGATGGACTTGTCATTAATGTTGCATTCGTTTCATCAACATTCATTGCCATTTTAGTCAAATACGCATCGATGTCTTTTTGAGCTTGAGCCATCTCTTTTTCATACGCTTTGATTTGTAAATCTCCAGTTCCTAAAACGTGGTAGTTAATTAAATAAACGAAAGCGAAAATGATACATCCAACAAACATCCAAACCCACCAAGGCGGTAAATTATTGTCCAATTCTTGGATACCATCGTATTCGTGATCCATTAAGATTTTGTGTTCTTCCTCGATTGGTACAACATCCGTCAAAATGGCATTGATTTTTTTCAATTGAATTATTGGCTGTTCTATGACTAATTCTTCAGTTTTTTTAGTCATTGCCACCATTTGATTGAACAAGTGACGCAAGTAAAGAACTACAAACATTAGAACGATATTGATAGTTACCAAGCCATATAAATCCATGTTTTCCACTAACAACCAAGGACCGTCTTTTTCACCTTCACCTGCGTGAATGAATGTCAATGCCGAAACGTTAGAAGTTGAGAAGAATGTACCAATTGTCAAAAGGATTGTCAGAATTGTAACTGTACCTGATTTTTCAGCGACTTTTTTCTTAAAGTAATCCGATTTCACAAATACAATGATTGAACCTGCAAGAACAACAATGATGACAACTAAAATCGCTGTTAAAAAGAACAACCAGTTGAACACAGTTAAGTTGTATTTATAATCTACAGTTGGTACCACAGAATTTACAACAGTTGAGTCATTAGGAGTAACACTAACAGGAGGTGTTTCAATATATTCGAAAATCGCATCTACTTCTTCTTTCGTAACCGTTTGAGCTGGCATTGCTGTTGGACTATAAGTAGAAATCGCTTTTGCCAATTCACTTTTTCCAGAAGCGATCAAAGATGTTGAATTTGAAACCCATTGGTAAATCAGTTCTCCTTCACCAGCATCTTTCCATTTTTGCATTACGCCTTTTAATTTAGGCCCCGTTGAATTTTTGTCAATCATGTGACACGTATTGCAACGAGATTTGAAAAGTTGTTCGCCGTCCTGTGCTAAAAGTGATTTACTTGCAGAAACAACTATAATTAATATCCAGGTTTTTATGAAATTTCTCATGATTCTAATCTTTTAAATTGATATCCATCGTGTCATTTAATGGTATGTCGCTTAATTCAGCAACAGTTGATTTTGACATTTTTATCACTCTCAAAACCACTATTAAGAAGAATATTACAAAAATCAATAGGGAAAAAAGAGGGAAAAATTCTACGTTTCCGATGCTTTCTAAGTTATGTTTTATAAATCGTAACATGGTCTTTATTTTGAAGGTTTTACTTTAATATCTGTTCCTAATCGTTGCAAATAAGCAATCATTGCAATGATTTCTTTTTTCTCGATTTCTCTTGTTTTCTCTTTGATGCTGATTCCTTTTAAAGCTGATTTTGGAGTATTGGCAATAACATCAACAGCGATAGCATGCGCTTGTGCTCGCAAATCTTTCAATGCTTTTTTGTCATAACCTTTTGGATAAGGAACTCCCATCGTTTGCATTGCTCGAATTTTTTTCTCAATCAACGAAACATCTAAATCATTGTCATGCATCCAAGTGTAAGCTGGCATAATTGATCCTGGTGATACAACTTTTGGTCGGAACATGTGGTTATAATGCCAGATGTTACTTCTCAGTCCACCTTCTCTCGCTAAGTCTGGACCAGTCCTTTTTGAACCCCATTGGAATGGATGGTCGTAAACGAATTCACCTGATTTCGAATATTCTCCGTAGCGAACTGTTTCAAAACGCAATGGACGAATCAATTGCGAGTGACAGTTGTAACAACCTTCTCTGATATATAAATCACGACCTTCTAATTCAAGTGGAGTATATGGT
>RFNX01000521.1 GCA_009926905.1 Flavobacteriales bacterium | reverse complement strand
CGATTTTAAATGTGCTGTCCACGTTTTTGGATTTCCAGCTGAAGTGAAAACAACTGGAACTTTATGTTTGATAATGGTTGCAATGTGTTTGTCTATGTCTGGATAAAGCATTGGTAAATTAACAGCAAAAGGTTTATCAGTAGCTTGTTTACATTTCTGAATGTGTTCATCTAAAATTTCGGGATACATAGAGCCTGAGCCAATAATTCCAAGACCTCCAGCGTTTGAAACTGCAGCAGCTAATTCCCAACCAGAGCACCAAATCATTCCAGCTTGAATAATTGGATATTGGATTCCAAAAAGCGACGTAATTTTATTTCCAATCATTTATTTCTAACTTTAGTTGTGCGAATTTAACCATTACATGCTGATTTTGAGTTTTGAATGATAAAATTGACCTGTAATCCGATTATTTTTTTAATTTTAGTGAATCAAATTTTCGAAAATGAAGTTCTATTTAGTTTTCTTGTTAGCCCTTTTAACTTTCTCCATTAAAGGATTTTCTCAACAAAGCGCTCAAAAGCCTCACATTCATTCTGAAACAAATTCGGGTAAAGTTTTTTATGAAAATAAAGGACAATGGCCAAAAGGAGTCTTGTTTCGTTCCAATATGGACGGTGGAAAATTGTGGGTACAGCAACGTAAAATGATTTTTCATTTACAAGATTTTTCTTCAATGCGTAAATCACACGCGATGAAAAACCCTAATTTTCATGGGGAAGAAGTGCGCGAAACGGTGGTACATTTGAATTTTGTTGGTTCAAATATTACAAATGACATTGAGAAGATTAATCCGACAAAATACTATTACAATTATTTCAAAGGAAACGACAAAAGCAAATGGGCGTCTGATATCCACGGTTATGAAAAAGTGATTTTACATCAGTTTTATAACGGAATTGATTTTAGAATTTCAAGTCATGGCGACGAAGTTAAATATGAGTTTTTAGTAGAACCAAACGTTCAACCTTCCATTATTAAATTAAACTACGCTGGATTCCAAAAGATTAAAATTGACAAAAAAGGAAATCTAATCATTGATACAGAGTTGGGTAAAATCATGGAACAAAAGCCATACGCTTATCAAATGGTGAATGGAAAAGAGGTGGAAGTTGCTTGTGAATTCGTTTTGGACGGTGATAATGTTACTTTTGATTTAGGAAAATACAATTCAAAATTGCCTTTAGTCATCGATCCCGTTTTACTTTTCGGAACGTATGATGGCGCCAATTCTGATAATTTCGGAATGTCAGCCACTTATGGTTACGATGGAACGGCTTATTCTGCAGGAACTGTTTTTGGCAATGATTATCCTAATCCTGATAATCAAGCTTTTGATATCAATTCCAACTTCACTGTTGCTAATGGAAGTTATGGAATCACTGATGTTTTCATCTCTAAATACAATCCAACAGGTACACAAATGTTATGGGGAACTTTTTTAGGAGGAGGGAATAATACAAGTGGTACAGAAACTGCGCACAGTATGATTTGTGATACGAGTAATAATCTTTATATTTTTGGTGCGACCTCAAGTGCAGATTTTCCAATCACAGCAGGAGCTTTTGATGCAACGCATAACGGTGGAGGAACTGAAACCACTAATTTCTATTTTAATGGTGTATATTATCAAACTTTGGGAACTGATATTTATGTAACGAAGTTAAGTGCTAATGGTCACAATTTGTTAGGCTCAACATTTGTTGGTGGTTCCGGAAATGACGGTGTTAATTACAATGTTGCTTCTCTACCATACAACTCTGTTAACTCATATTCTGGTCTAACCTCCAATTATGGAGATCAATTCAGAGGTGAAATTATGTTGGATCAGTTCAATAATGTGTTGGTTGCCTCGTGTACAAAATCGACTAATTTTCCAGTTGCAAACGCCATTCAAGGTGTGAATCTAGGTGCACAAGATGGTGTAGTTTTCAAATTAGCTGCAAATTTTCAATCTTTACTATTTTCGAGTTATTATGGAGGATCTGCTGACGATGCGTGTTATTCAGTTAAAGTAGATGAATTTGATAATATCATTTTTGCTGGTGGAACGAAATCAACAAACTTAATTGCAACAACTGGTGGTTTTCAACCTGCAAATGCTGGTGGTACAGCGGAAGGTTTTGTTGTAAAATTACCTCCAACAGGAAATAACATCACACAAGCAAGTTATATAGGAAGAAATCAATATGACCAAGTTTTCTTTGTGGAAGTTGACCGTGATAATAACATTTTCTTACTAGGTCAGTCGGTTGGTGGAACGTTTCCTGTTTTTAATGCAGCTTATTCGAATGGAAACAGTAGTAATTTCATTATCAAATTGAATTCGGCACTTACTACGAATTTGGCTTCAACCCGATTCGGAAATGGAAGCACAGCCATTAATGTTTCGCCAGCGGCATTTTTAGTGGACGTTTGTGGAAATATTTACGTTTCTGCTTGGGGAGCTAATATTTTACAAAGTACACCATTGAGTGGTATGCCAGTTACACTAGATGCTTTCAGTCAAAATCCACCAAATGGTTTTGATTTTTATCTACTTGTATTAAAACGCGATTTTGCAGGAATACTTTATGGTTCATATATTGGTGGAGATGAAGCTGATGAACATGTGGACGGCGGTACGTCACGTTTTGATAAAAATGGAATTGTTTACCAATCAGTTTGTGGCGGTTGTGGTGGCTTTAGCGATTTTCCGACAACCACAGACGCTTGGTCTGCAACGAACAATAGCTCGAATTGTAACAATATCATTTTCAAGTTTACGACGGATGTCATTCCAAATGCAGAATTTGTTGCTGATCAAACTCAAGGTTGTACCGATTTGACAATTACTTTTGATAATTCATCCACAGCAAATGATTCTTATTTGTGGGATTTTGGGGATGGAGAGCTTGATTCTACAACTTTCAATCCGACAATAACTTACACGCAAGCAGGAACTTATACTGTAAATTTATATGTAACGGATAGTGTTTGTCTTTTAACTGATACTGCACGAGTTATCATAAATGTATTTGATTCAATCATCATAGATTTGCCAGATACCATTAAGTTATGTAATTCTTTACCAACAACGATTTCAGTAAATAGTTATGGAACAGGATCAACGTTCATTTGGTCAACATCACCTAACATGACGAATCCATTAAATTTACCTTCTGATTCAAGTATTGTCGTAAGTCCACCAGATGGGAAATATTATGTACAAGTTGGAAATGGTTTATGCAGCAAAAAGGACAGTGTTGTGGTTGTATTTGATAGTCCACCAAATGCTCAATTTACATTGAGTAATACCCAAGGTTGTGCTCCACTCTCGGTCACATTTAATAACACTTCTGTTCAAACTGCTTATTTCCTTTGGAATTTTGGAAATGGTTCAGTTGATTCTACTAATTTGAATCCTACAGTAGTATATTCTACACCAGGAACTTATCAAATTAGTTTGTACATTAACGACATTATCTGTCCGACAAACGACACTGAATTTGCAACTATAATTGTTTCTCCAGGTATTAACGTTTCGCTCCAAGACACCATTGCCCTTTGTGTTTCCGTGCCAATTACTTTTAGTCCAGTTGTTGGAAACGGTGCAAACGAATTTATCTGGTCGAGTAACAATGCTTTTTCTGATACATTAAATGCTGATTTAACCCAATCATCTTTATTGGTAAATGATCCGCAACCAGGATATTATTATTTCTCAGCATCAAATGGGCAGTGCTCAGAAATAGATAGTGTTTTTGTAAATTTCACAAGTGCTTTATTGTCATTGTCGGGAGATACTCAGATTTGCATAGGAGAAACACCAACAATTACAGCTAACAATTCGAATCCAGATGTGATTTTTACATATAACTGGTCGCCTTCTTCAATCATTGTTTCCCCAACAACTGGAAATGTAGTTCAGATAAACCCAACAACATCCCAATATTTATATCTATCTGCTTCTTCGACAAATGGTTGTTTTATTCAAGATTCTATTTTTATAAATGTAACTGCGGTTAATCCATTAAATGTTGTAGCAAGTGCTTCGCAATACAATGTACTTTCAGGAACTACAGTTGTATTGGATGGAATTCCGAGTGGAATGGCTTCTTATACTTGGACGCCTACAACAGGTTTGAGTACACCCAATTTACAATCGACAAATGCGTTAATTACTAATTCAATTATTTACACTTTGACTGTTTCTGACGGAGATTGTTCGAAATCAGATACCGTTGAAATTAAAGTTTATGAAGTGATTTGCGACGATCCGTATGTGTTTATTCCAAATGCATTCACACCAAATGGCGACAACAACAACGATGTGCTTTACGTTCGTGGAATTTGGATTGAAAAAATGATTTTTAGAATTTTTGACCGTTGGGGAGAAATGGTTTTTGAATCAGATAATCCAGCAAACGGTTGGGACGGAACTTTCCGTGGTAAAAAATTAGATCCTGATGTTTACGATTATTATCTCGATGTCACTTGTATTGGTGGTTTGAAATCGATAACGAAAGGAAATGTTACATTAATGAAATAAGAAAAATGAAAAAGATAATTAACGCTAAATCAGAGAAATTTTTAGAGCAATATTTAAACAATGCAAGTCCAACAGGTTTTGAATCTGAAGGTCAAAAGTTGTGGTTGGAATACATCAAACCAAATGTATATGAGTATTTTACAGATAATTATGGTTCAGTTGCAGGCATTATCAATCCTGGAATGGATTATCGAGTTGTCATTGAAGCACATGCTGACGAAATTTCTTGGTTTGTACATTACATTACCAAAGATGGATTTATTTATTTGAAACGAAACGGTGGTTCTGATCACATGATTGCACCTTCAAAACGTGTAAATATTCACACAGATAAAGGAATTGTAAAAGCAGTCTTTGGTTGGCCAGCAATTCACATGCGTCATGCAAAAGAAGAAACGCCAAGTATGAAAAATATCTTCTTGGATTGTGGTTGTACTTCCAAAGACGAAGTGGAAGCACTTGGAGTTCATGTTGGTTGTGTGGCTACTTTCGAAGATGAATTTATAATTTTAAATAAAGATAAATACGTTGGTAGAGCTTTAGATAATCGTGTGGGAGGCTTTATGATTGCTGAGGTTGCACGCTTATTGAAAGAATCAAAGACGAAACTACCTTTCAGTTTGTACATAGTAAATGCAGTACAAGAAGAAATTGGTTTACGCGGAGCAGAAATGATTGCGCATCGTATAAAACCTCATGTTGCTTTGGTAACAGATGTGTGTCACGATACAGCCACGCCGATGGTTGACAAAATTGAAAATGGCGACCAACAATCAGGAAAAGGTCCTGTTTTGACATATGGTCCAGCGGTGCAAAATAATTTCTTGAAACAAATCATCAAAGCAGCGGATAAGAATAAAATTCCTTTCCAACGCGCAGCGGTTTCGCGCTCAACAGGTACAGATACAGATGCATTTGCATATTCCAATGAAGGTGTAACAAGCGCTTTGATTTCTTTGCCTTTACGTTACATGCACACAACTGTTGAAATGGTTCACAAAGACGATGTCGAAAATTGCATTCGATTGATTTTTGAAACATTGAAAACTATCAAAGATGGTCAGGATTTTAGGTATATTAAGTAAATTACAATTTTTCCAACAATAAAAAACCTCCTTTGAATGAACGATTGAGGTTTTCAAGTAAAAGTTAAGATTTTTAAGGAATCATTTCTTGAAAAATCAATCTGAATTTCCCTTCAGTTACGTTTTTGACTGTTGTGCTGTAGTTTAT
>RFNX01000483.1 GCA_009926905.1 Flavobacteriales bacterium | reverse complement strand
AGCTGGAATTCCTGCATTCTTCACTCCTGCTGGCTACGGAACAGAAGTAGCGGAAGGAAAAGAAGTGCGCATTTACAACGGAAAACCACACATTTTGGAAGAAGCATTAACAGCAGATTTTGCGATTGTGAAAGCGTGGAAAGGCGACACAGAAGGAAATTTGGTTTTCAAAGCAACAGCAATGAACTTCAATCCAATGATGGCTATGGCCGGAAAAATCACGGTTGCTGAAGTGGAAGAATTAGTTCCTGCAGGACAATTAGACCCAAATCACATTCACACACCTGGAATTTTCGTGCAACGCATTTTTAAAGGAGAGAAATTTGAGAAAAGAATTGAGCAAAGGACAACGAGAAAAAAAATGTAATATGAGAATGTGTTGATTTGAAAATTTGAAAATGAAAAGAAATGAGGAATGATAAAGAAAATATTATTGTTGATTTAACTTTCAAATTTTCAATAGCAATTGTTAATTATTGCGAGGAATTAGAAAAACTTCAAAAATATGTAATAGCAAGACAACTTTTAAAATCAGGAACTTCGATTGGTGCAAACATCCGTGAAGCTCAAAATGCAGAATCAAAAAATGACTTTATTCATAAATTTAAAATAGCAGCAAAAGAGTGTGATGAAACAATTTATTGGTTGGAAATATGTAAAGAAATAGATTCGTATCCTTTTAATCCTGAATTAATTGATCAAATTGAAATCATTTCGAAAATAATAAATAAAATCATTTCATCATCAATAAATAGAACATAAAATGGGATTTCCAATTTTCAAATTAACTAATTTCCATCCGTCAGCAGACGGACAAATTAAAATGGCTTAAAATAAAACATAAACTTAAAGTGGGATTTCCAATTTTCAAATTAACTAATTTTCAAATCTTCAAATTACAATGTTAGATAAAACAGGAATAGCAAAACGAATCGCTCAAGAACTACAAAACGGGTGGTACGTAAATTTAGGAATCGGAATTCCAACCTTGGTTGCCAACTACATTCCAGAAGGAATTGAAGTAGAATTTCAATCGGAAAATGGTGTTTTAGGAATGGGACCATTTCCATTTGAAGGAGAAGAAGATGCTGATTTAATCAATGCAGGTAAACAAACAATTACTGTGCGAGAAGGTGCATCTTTCTTCGATTCTGCAACTTCTTTCGCAATGATTCGTGGACAACACGTTCAATTAACCGTTTTGGGAGCAATGGAAGTTTCTCAAAATGGCGATATTGCCAACTGGAAAATTCCAGGTAAAATGGTGAAAGGAATGGGTGGTGCTATGGATTTAGTAGCTTCTGCTGATAACATTATTGTAGCCATGATGCACAGCAACAAGGCTGGAGAATCGAAAATTTTGAAAGAATGTACTTTGCCTTTAACAGGTGTTGGTTGTGTAAAGAAAGTGGTAACGGAGTTAGCCGTTTTGGAAATTAAGGACGGCAAATTTCACTTGATTGAAAGAGCGCCAGGCGTAAGTGTCGAAGAAATTATTTCAAAAACGGAAGGAGATTTAGTGGTGCCAGAATTTGTACCTGAAATGAGTATCTAATTTGAAAGCACTCGAAAAAATATATCAAGTTGCACTTGAAGCAGTTGTGGAAGCATCCAAAGAAATCATGGACATTTACAACAATGAATTTGAAGCAATTATTAAAGAAGATGGTTCGCCGTTGACAAAAGCAGATTTGGCTTCAACCAAAATCATTCATAGCCATTTGGATCCATTAGGAATTCCAATTACGGGAGAAGAAACGGATAAAATAGATTTTGAAATTCGTAAAAATTGGACGCAATGTTGGTGTGTTGATCCGCTTGATGGAACCAAGGAATTTATAAAAAGAAATGGTGAGTTTGCAGTTAACATTGCACTTATTGATAACGGAATACCCATTTTTGGAATCATAGCATCGCCTGTGAATGAAGAAATAATATTCGGATCGAAGGAAACAGGTGTTTTTATTTTACAATTTTCCGATTTGAATTCACCTGAAAAATGGGAATCGCTTCAAGTGCCGAAAAGTATTAATAATCCATTAGTTATGACTGCTTCAAGAAGCCATGGTTCTGGACCAATGGGCGATTTTATTACAGAATTAGAAAAAATTTCATCGGAAATCGAACGAAAATCAAAAGGATCTTCGATGAAATTCTTTGATCTAGCTAGAGGTGAAGTAGATGTTTATGCTCGTTTTGCCCCAACAATGGAATGGGACATCGCTTCGGGCCAAGCCATATTAGAAGCACTTGGAGGTAACGTCATTAATGTAGAAACCGGTTTACCTTTAGAATACAATAAAGAGAATTTGTTGAATCCGTTTTTCATTGCAAAAACAAAAGCTTTAATTGAATTAATGCCATGAAATTGAGAATAATCCTTTTATTTTTAATTCTTAATTCCATTGTTGACGCCCAACAAAACTTACAATCGACGCATGTATATTTCCGAGATCGATTATTTGAAACAAACAGAGCCGAAAAGTACACCGGAAATTCATTTCTTCCAGTAAATGAATCCGATTATGACATTCAAAAATTCATAAAAGATACGACCGTTCAGTACTATGAATTATACGAAGTACTTTATAAAAAACACATTATCGAAATCAAAGCCAAAGATTGCTATTTGACATTTTCGCCAGTTATCGATTTAACTTATGGAACAAATGTTTTAGATACAGGCAAATTTTTGTACCAAAATACACGTGGATTTTTAGTCGAAGGAGATTTATTCAAAAACTTTTCATTTGCGACAACATTCCATGAAAATCAAGCTAGATTCAGTAGATATGAAAATGATTATATGTTATCTCGCGGAGAGTATTATCCAACAAATACTGGGTATTCTCAAGATAACGCTGTTGTTCCAGGAGCAATGAGAACGAAAGATTTTCGTTATGGAGCATTCGATTATGCATACGCATTAGGTTACATAAGTTATCGACCAATAAAAAATCTATCACTTTATGTTGGAAATAATCAACAGTTTATTGGAAGTGGATACCGTTCAGTTTTGCTTTCAGACAACAGTGTTGGTGCTCCTTATTTTCGTGTAGATTATCAAATATCCAAAAAATGGAGTTTCAATTATTTACGAACAAGAAATTTAAATTTAATTCGTAAAAAATATAAAACGACAGTTGAAGCTTACTATCAACCGAAAGGATTAGCGGTAAATTATTTATCATATCGAGCAAGTGATAAGCTCCATATTAGCTTGTTTGAAGGTGCAATTTGGCAGATGGGCGATTCACTAGCAACAAAACGAGCAAACATTCTTTTTTACAATCCAATTCCATTTATAGCAACATTTTTAAAAGACAAAACAGTATTTGCAATTCAAGGTTTGAACGTCAATTATGTATTAAATAACTATATAAGATTGTATTCTCAATTTGCCTTAAGTAGTTTTAATCGCAAAAATTTTGCATTTCAAATAGGTTCTAGGTTCAGTGATTTATTTAAAATTAAATCATGGATGCTTCAGGCAGAATATAACATCGTGAGCCCAAAAATGTTTGAAGCAAATTTCGATAGAATGAGTTACAGTCAGTACAATTTGCCTTTGGCACATACAAAGGGTGCTGGATTTCACGAGGCGATAATTAGATCTTCTTTCGAAAAATATAGATTTTACGCAGATATTAAATCTGTTACCTATTTTTTAAATCATTTTTCAAATAAAAGTTTATTACCAGTTGTCAAAAACGAAACGATTTATAATGATATTATTCTTCTGAATCAAATTGAAATTGGCTATCGTGTTAATAAAAAACTAAACTGGTGTTTATTTGGAAATGTTCTTTATCGTCAGCAAATAGGTGATTTGAACCAAAAAACATTGGTTTTTCAAATTGGCATGAAAACTGGATTAATTAATCATTACAATGACTACTAAGATATTTTTTCTTTTTGTAAGTATCAATTTGTCATTTATTATAAATGCACAAACAGCTATCTCATGGTTTAAAGAGGATTTTCCAAGTGACTCATTACCTGCTCAATCATTAAACGCGCATTCTGGTTTTTACCCAATGCATCGTAAAATATTTACAACTGAAAAAGGATTGTCAACTGGAAAAAACAATCAATTTATTCCATTAGTTGATGCCGTGATGCAAGGTCAAAAAAACTTGCCGTTTAGAACAAATATTGGTTTTGCATTTGAAGGTCAACCTTGGAAAAAATGGTATTACAGAGTTGGAATTTTATCTGGCTACGAAAAACAAGACAGTCTTTTGAATTCTAATTATTATCATTCTTTTGGTGAAACTAATGGAATTGGTTTGCAACCTATGGCAAGAATTTCTTACACCCCCAATCATATTTTTCATTTTCAAACTGGAATTGATAAAAATTTCATCGGAGAAGGAAACCGTTCACTGTTGTTAAGCGATTACGGAAAAGCGTACCCATTTGCAAAGTTAGCTGCAAATTTTTGGCAGATAGAATATACCGTTCTTTATCAATTTTTGAGAGATGAATTTCAAAATAAAATGCGAAACAAGTTTGTTGCTGCACATCATATTAGTTGGAATGCTACCAAAGAATTGAATTTTGGCTTATTTGAAACAGTTATTTTTCAGCCCAAAGATTCTTTATTAAATCGAGGTTTCGATGTCGAATACCTAAATCCAATGGTGTTTTTTAGACCACAAGAATATTCACTTGGATCTTCAGACAATGTTTTAATAGGCGCTTCAGCAACGGTTAAATTGAAAAGACATACATTTTACAGCCAATTTATTTTAGATGAATTTTTTCTTGTTCAACTCAGAGCTAGAAATGGGTATTGGGCTAATAAATTTGGAGGACAAATTGGAGCAAAAGGTATCTTTAAATTCATAAAACAAAATTTTTGGTATAGATTGGAAGCAAATGCTGTCCGTCCGTTTACTTATTCTCATTTAACATCTTTGCAAAATTATGGCAATCTTGGAGCTGTTTTGGCTCATCCACTTGGTGCAAATTTTTTAGAAGGTATTGCAGAGCTGAGATGGCAGAAAGAAAATGTGTTTGTAAAAGTATTTATTTCTGGTGGCTATCAAGGCTTAGACAAAGATGATAGAAGTTTTGGAAGCGATGTTTACGTTCCTTACACAAAAAGAAAAGGTTTCAATTTTGGTTATAAAATCGGCTCAGGTCAAAAAAACATTTTTGCTCGAATGAATCTACATGTAGCTTATAAACTAACACCTAAAGGAAACATAAATGCTTTTGCTGAACTACAATTTAGATACGATTCTGCCCTTGAGAACAATAAATTCAATTTTCTACCTGCAATTGGAATCCGTTCGTATTTATGGAACGATTACAGAAATTACTAGATTGCCATCGGCACTTCCATCAGCAGAATTTCAGCATCTTGTGAGTTAGCAGTGATTTCAAATTTATCTGTATCCCAAATCCCAAGACCATCTCGCTGATTCAAAGCAATACCATTGATTGCAATTTCGCCTTTCAAAACAAAGGCATAAACTCCATTTCCTTGTTTTTTGATTTTATAATCCATTTTGAAATCTTTATCGAAACTTCCCAAGTGAAACCACGCATCTTGATGAATCCAAACTCCTGCATCGTCTTGATTTGGTGAAAGAATTTGTTGCAAGGTATTGTGTCGTTCTTTTAGATTTAATGTGATTTGGTCGTATCTTGGTGTGACGTTTCTTTTGTTTGGAAATACCCAAATCTGTAAAAATTTTACGGGCTTTTCTTTGTTCTTATTGTACTCGCTGTGTTGGATTCCTGTTCCGGCACTCATCACTTGAATGTCTCCATGTTTAATGGTTGCAACAGTTCCCATGCTGTCTTTGTGCTCTAAATCTCCTTCCAATGGAATGCTGATAATTTCCATATTATCGTGAGGATGCGTTCCAAAACCCATTCCTTCCGAAACGTAATCGTCATTCAAAACACGCAAAACTCCAAAATGCATGCGCTCTGGATTGTAATAATTCGCAAAACTAAAGGTGTGATGCGAGTCCAACCAACCGTGATTCGCATGTCCGCGAGAATCTGCTTTATGTAAAACTGTATTTGCCATAATGTTTGAATTTGTATTTTGAATGTGATTGAATCCAACTACTTCTAATGTTTTTAGTTCGTCAATGTCGTTTTTAATGATACTTGAAAGTGCATTTCCAGTCGCAAAAATTGCAGTTCCAAGTATGCCTTTTTTAAGAAAATCTTTTCTGTTCATTGCTTTCAATTTATAGGATAAAATTACAGCTTGTTCAACTGATATAGCTTAACATAGCTCAAGAGTTATTGTTTTTCGAATGGCAGAAATATTTAATGTTTGAAAACGCGATTCTTTTCCTCGATATAATGGCTTATTCCTATCTTTGCACAAAAATTATTCAGTGCGTTTCGAACTAACCAAAGAATTCCTTGAAGTACTTCGCCAAAAAATCGCGAGTGAGGACATTCCATGGATTAGAGAAAACGTACTAGAGCTCCACTACGCCGACGTTGCGGAAATTATTGATAAACTCAATAACGACGAAGCAAAACTCGTTTATTTCTTAGTTGACGAAGATACGCAAGCCGATATTTTGATGGAATTGGAAGAGGAAGTGAGAGATCGCTTTTTGGCTTCTTTATCCACTAAAGAATTTGCAGATCAGTTAGAGAACCTCGATTCGGATGACGCTGCTGATATCCTTGGAGATTTACCAAATGAAAAGATTCAGGAAGTAATTTCCCACATGGAAGACGACGAAGCTGCAGAAGACATTGTTGACCTTTTGAATTACGATGAAGACACAGCGGGCGGTTTGATGCAGAAAGAGTTTTTTCAAGCACATTTAGATTGGCCGGTGAATCGTGCATTAATTGAATTGCGTAAACAAGCAGAAGACGTTGAAAAAGTATATAATATTTTTGTGGTTGATGAAGACACTCGATTAGTGGGGGTGCTTTCTCTAAAACGCTTGTTGTTTGCTAATACGAGTACAAAAGTTGCGGATTTGTTTCAATCGAAAAATATCATTTCAGTTAAAACAAGTGATTCAGCAGAAGAGGTTTCGAACGTGATGGAAAAATACGATTTGGTTTCCGTTCCTGTTGTTGATTATCAAAACAAATTAGTTGGTCGAATTACCTTAGACGATGTTGTAGATTACATCAAAGAGGAAGCGGATAAAGATTTCCAAATGGCAACCGGTATCACAGACAATGTAGATTCCAATGCAAGTATTTTAAGAATCAGTCGGTCGCGCTTGCCTTGGTTAATCATTGCAATGGCGGGAGGAATAGTTGGTGCAAAAGTGATTTCGAACTTCGAAGATAGCATTACAGAAATTCCTGCAATGGCGTTTTTCATTCCATTAATTACTGCAATGGGTGGAAATGTCGGCGTACAATCTTCTGCGATTGTTGTGCAATCATTAGCCCGAGGAGACAAAGATTTGGGTAGAATTTTACCAAAATTGTTACGTGAAGCGAAAGTGGGATTACTTAATGGATTGCTTTTGTCATCTCTAATTTTTGGTATCGCCTCTTTCTTTGAAAACTCAGAGTTAGGTTTGGTTGTGAGTTTATCTTTATTCACTGTTATCTTATTTGCAGCTATTTTTGGAACACTTTTCCCTTTGATTCTAAACAAATACAAAGTAGATCCTGCTTTGGCAATCGGGCCATTTGTCACCACATTAAACGATGTCATTGGCTTGTTTATTTACTTTTCCATTGGTCTTTTGATTTACGGGGCTTAATCAGTTAATATTTTTCTTAACTTCGTACCCCAATCTTTGAAAAGCATAGCATTTTTCTGTTCAAAGTTTAAGCAAAAAAGTTTGCAAAAAAACTATTGGAGAGATGTCCGTCCCGATTACTATCGGGAGGTTTAAGGAGTACAAACCAGCTTCTTTGTAAAAAACTATTGGAGAGATGTCCGAGCGGTTTAAGGAGCACGCCTGGAAAGTGTGTATAGGTCAAAAGCTTATCGAGGGTTCGAAT
>RFNX01000355.1 GCA_009926905.1 Flavobacteriales bacterium | reverse complement strand
AAAGGAGTAAAGTACACATTGAAAAAATATGTTGCTATAATTTCTACTTTAAATCATTCCGAATTTTCTCTGATTCCTAGAGCAATAAATCAAGTTCGAGACGCATACATGGCTGGTTTTGACACTTTACTTAGTGAGCATGAAAACACTTGGAATGAAATCTGGAAAAATGCAGATATACAAATTGAAGGAGATGCTGCAGCACAACAAGGAATTCGATTTAATATTTTTCAATTATATCAAACTTATACTGGTAAAAACGCAAAATTAAACATCGGTCCTAAAGGATTTACAGGTGAAAAATATGGAGGTGCAACTTATTGGGATACTGAAGCTTACTGTTTGCCATTTTATCTCAAAACAGCTGAACCAAGTATTGCTCGACAATTATTAGTTTATCGCTACCACCATTTAGATCGTGCCATAGAAAATGCTGAGAAATTAGGATTTAAAGATGGTGCAGCTTTGTATCCAATGGTTACAATGAACGGTGAGGAATGCCACAACGAATGGGAAATCACTTTCGAGGAAATTCATAGAAATGGTGCAATCGCTTTTGGAATTTACAACTACATTCGTCACACAGGTGACACGGATTATTTATATGAATACGGACGTCCAGTTTTAGTCGCAATTGCTCGCTTTTGGGCACAACGCTTCAATTGGTCAGAAAGCAAGAAAGCGTATGTAATGCTTGGTGTTACGGGGCCAAACGAATACGAGAATAATGTGAATAACAATTGGTACACCAACTATTTAGCAAAATGGTGCATCCAATACGCATTGGAAGTGGACACGAATTTACGTGCTTCAAACGGTTCTTCATTGCGCTTAAATGAAGAAGATAAATGGCAGCACATTATTAATAATGTTTATTTCCCAACCTTAGAAGGAACAAAAGTTTACTTACAGCAAGATGGATTTATGGACAAAGAGCAATTGTCAGCAAGTGATCTTCCTGAGAAAGAACGTCCTATCAATCAGCATTGGTCGTGGGATAGAATTTTGCGCTCTATTTTCATTAAACAAGCGGATGTATTGCAAGGTTTATATTTGTTTGAGGATCATTTTGATTTTGAAACATTGCGTGAGAATTTTGATTTCTACGAACCTAAAACAGTTCACGAATCCTCACTTTCGCCTTGTGTTCACGTAATTCTCGCAGCAAAAATTGGAAATATGGACAAGGCATACGAGTTGTATTTGCGTACTTCACGTTTGGATTTGGACGATTACAACCACGAAGCAGATGAAGGCTTACACATTACAAGTATGGCTGGAACGTGGATGAGTGTTGTGGAAGGAATGGCAGGTGTTCGTATTCATGAAAATGGATTAACAATTGATGCGAAAATCCCTGACGCTTGGAAATCTTATAAATTTCAAATATTATATAAAAACAATCCTTTGGCAATAGCTGTTAATAAGGAAACAATTGAGTTGGAAAACTTAGGTTATAATGACTTAGAAGTGCAAGTTTCTGGGGAAATTATACACCTAAATGCAGCAGAGAAGTCAGTTCAAAAATTAATATTTCAAAACGTCTAAACTTAGCACAATGAAACTATTTAAGCTTTTTATTTTAACCTTTTTTGTAAGTGCAAATGTTGCATTTGGTCAAGTAAATTCTACCAACAGGCAAATTGTCCTGCAAGGTTTTTGGTGGAATTATTACAACTCAAACTACACCGATGGTTGGGCAAATTATTTAACCGAGCTTGCTCCACGATTAAAATCGCTTGGAATTGATGCTGTATGGATTCCTCCAACTATAAAAAATACAGGTACAAATAGTGTTGGATATGCTCCTTTTGACCATTATGATTTAGGTGATAAATGGCAGAAAAATTCTACAAAAACTCGTTTGGGCGACAAAGATGAAGTTTTGAGAATGGTTGCTGTTATGAAAGCAAATGGAATTGATGTGATACAGGATATTGTCTTAAACCACGTCACGGGTGCTGGTGGTGCAACAAGTGCTGGTGGTCAAGATCCAGCAGCCATGGAAGACGGTACTTCAAATGACTACAAAAATTTTAGATATGCTTGTTATGAAACTCCAGCTCAAAATGAAACAGCTTTAAATTACCTTGCTCGCAAAGGTCGTTTCCCAAAAAATTGGCAGAATTTTTATCCCAACCCTTCAAATGTTTGTTGTACCAACCCAATAAATTCACCGTATTGGGGTCCGGATATTTCTTATGAAAGCTCAGGTTTTGGACAAAGTAGCAATGCAACTTTCAACCCAACTCAAACTTCAGATTACATGCGCACAAATATGCGTAACTGGTTGATTTGGTATAAGAAACAAGTGGGTTGGGATGGTGTTCGCATTGATGCAGTAAAGCATTTTCCAACTAATGCTATGGAGGATTTCCTATGGAATTTGCAAAACAATGCAGTTTGGGCAAGTGGAACCGATAACATGTTCGCTGTTGGTGAATGGGTTGGAGGAACTTCTGAATTAGATAATTGGGTGAATGCAGTTCAAAATAGAGCAGGAACATTTGATTTTGCTATTAGAGGTGCAATTCAAAACATGGTCAATGGAAATGGCGCTTACGACTTGTCAAATATACCTGGTTCCCAGCAATCAAATCGTGGAAGAACAGTACCTTTTGTTAATAATCACGACACATTCCGACCAATTTTAAGCACAGATGGAAATTATACAGGTTGGAATTCAGGTTCACAGTTGGGTACTCAAATTGAGCCAAACGATGGAAGAAACAGCGCAGCACATGCCATAGCTTTATCGTTAGATGGTGCTCCCCAAGTTTTCTTCGAAGATGTTTTCAATATAGGATATTTAGGAAATCGTTACGATCATTCTCCAACGGTAGATTCAACTTTACCAGTGAGAAGTGACATTCAGAATTTAATTTGGTGCCATCAAAATTTACATTTTAAAGATGGGGCGTATTTAGTTCGTTGGCAAGCTGCTGACGCGTTAGTAATTGAGCGTTCTGCCAAAGCTTTAATTGGTGTAACGGACAGTTGGACAAATTGGCAAAATCTAGATGGAGTACAAACGTCTTGGTCGGATGGTACTGTCCTAGTGGATTATTCTGGTGCAAATGGCACTGCTACTCGCACAGTGTATGGTGGTGGTAAAGTAAACATAAGTATTCCACCATGTGATGGTACAGCATCTCAAGGACGAAGAGGTTATTGTGTTTGGGCGCCGCAAGGAATAACAGAAAATTATGTTCGACCTGCAAAAGCAATTACACAAGAATGGGAAATGGCTGATGATTTGGGAGATAGACACATAAATTCATTGCAACAAGGTGGAAAATTACCAACAAATAGCTTGGATTGTAGAACGGTAGGACGCATTTTTGCTAAAAGTGGTTCAACTATTAAACTAGAGTTATATCCTGAAATTGCTACAAATTCAGTTTGTTTAGTATTGTTGAATAAAGATTGTAATCCTGTAGATTCATTGGTGGGAGTTGGAAATTTAGTATTCAATAAACTGGCTACTTACGATGGTTGGTACACCATTCGAATCCGAAATGCAACTGCAACGCAAGCTGGACAAAAATGCTGGGTGAAAGCAACGTACAATGCACCTGAAGTTGTTCAAACAAACGTAACAAAAAACAAATGTTCATGCTCCATTACTCCTGCAAATGTTGGAATAGAAGAAATTAATGAGCAAGTTACTGTTTACCCTAATCCGAGTAATGATAAGATTTATATTGAATCTGCTAAAGTTATTGGAGATTGGTCTATCTATGATTTAAACGGAAAAGTAGTTGAAACTGGAAATGCTTCTAATTCATCATTTAACATAGATATTTCAAGTTTGAAAGAAGGAAGTTACATCTTCGTTTCTGAAATGGAAGGATATGTCGCTCGCAAGAAAATTGTAAAAATTACAAATTAAAAGATTCTATCTACTACTAAATTAAGGTCTTCAAATGGAGGCCTTTTTTTATTCCTCAGAAAGTGCTTCTTTGAAACGATTCAAAACGCGTTCTCTTGCAAATTTATGATCTACAATTGGAGCAGGGTAGAAGCTTGTACCAAATTCAGGCACCCATTTTTTTATATAAACTTGTTGTTTGTCAAATTTTTCTTCTTGCAAACTTGGATTAAATACTCTGAAATACGGCGCAGCATCACAACCAGAGCTTGCGGCCCATTGCCAACCACCCACATTACTTGCTAATTCAAAATCCATTAATTTTTCAGCAAAATACGTTTCGCCCAAACGCCAGT
>RFNX01000440.1 GCA_009926905.1 Flavobacteriales bacterium | reverse complement strand
CAAAACTATCGTTTCCTAATTCAAACATATCTCCAATCAAAGCAATTTTGTTTGGGTGATTTATTTCCAAAAAGCTCTCCAATGCTACTTTCATGCTTGATGGATTAGCATTATAGCAGTCTATAATTAAAGTATTTGTTTCTGTTTTTGATACTTGAGAACGATTGTTTCTTGGTAAATAGGTAGCTAATGCATTGTTTACGTCAGATGGAGAAACTTCAAATAAACATCCAAAACTAATAGCAGCTAGGAAATTGTAAAAGTTGTATTTACCAACCATTTGTGTTTCAATTGTTTCCGATTGAAATGAATTATTTGCCCATTTTAAGTTTACAAAAGGCGTTAATTTGACTAATTCGCCACGAATATCCCCTTCGTTTTGTGAAGCGTAGGTAAAAGTAGCTAATCCAAATTTTAATGCTTGTTTTTTGAGAACTTCGTCGTCGTTGTTTAGGACAATCATTCCATTTTTACTTTTTACCGATTCGTACAATTCAGATTTCGTTTTAAGTACTCCTTCGAAATTAATAAAACCTTCTAAATGAGCTTTTCCAATATTGGTTATTATTCCGAAGTTCGGTTCAGCAATTGAACATAATTCTTCGATGTCACCATGCTTGTTTGCTCCCATCTCAATGATTGCAATCTCATGCTGATTATTTAGTTGTAGTAATGTGAGAGGAACCCCAATGTGATTGTTAAGATTACCTGCTGTACAAAGCACATTGTATTTTTTGGAAAGCACCACATTTATTAATTCTTTGGTACTTGTTTTTCCATTGCTTCCAGTAATTCCAATTAAAGGAATACTAAACTTATTTCGGTGGTGATTGGCTAGTTTTTGAAGAAATTTTAATGTGTCACTTACGAAAAAAATATTTTCATTATCTACAAATTCAGCTTCGTCAACTATTGCATATTTTGCACCTTGTTTAATTGCTTCTTCAGCAAAATGATTTCCATTAAAGTTGGTACCTTTTAATGCTATAAAAAAACATTCTTTATGAATATTCCTTGTATCTGTTGAAACACCTTTGGTTTCGTAAAATTTAGCAAATAAATTCTCCATAAAACAAATGTCAAAAAAAAAGCCCGATTAAATCGAGCTTTTCAAATTATTTATTTTTTAGTTTTTTTCTTTGTGTTTGGTCGAGAACTTCCTACTCTATCCATTGCACATCGGAAACCAATCATTGCAGAAGCTTTATCTTCATCTAAGAATCTTCTGTTTCCTGGTGACAACCAATAAGCTCTGTCCGCCCAAGATCCTCCTTTGTAAACTCTAGATTTGTCAGAGATTAATGTAGTTGGCCATCCACTTGAAGCACTGTTGATTGAGTTACCTTCTAAGTCTTCATTCTCATGCTCACTTTGGTACATCACTTGTTTGTTGTTTCTTCTTCCTTGATTGATATCATTTTTACGAGCTGGATTGTTATAGTAGATTGAAGATTCTAAATCACCATCTAATGCATCACGATAATCATCTTGACGATAGTTTAACCTACCTGCGTTTTCTTCAACTGTCACATTTCTCCAACGTTGTTTCCCTTTTGTTTCAGTCACGAATTCAGTCAAACCATTTCGTAATGTCATAATCCAAGTTGTAATTGTTGGATCTAAATAATAAGATTGGAATTTATACTCTAAGTATTCTTTAGCAAATAAATTCGTAGGTTCTTGATTAACTGAAATACCCATAAACGTAGGTGGAGCAGCCATTTTAAAAGCCGGCATCATTATGTTTTCAAGTAGATTAATTGTTGTTGCTCCATCTTTAATATCAACTGGAAGTGATTTGTTAAACAAAACTCTTTCAATGTATGCAGATGCTGCAACTGTTCTACCTTGATTGTATAGAGCTATTGATGTGTCTAGTAACATATTTAATGTATCCAAGAATTCGAATTGTAGTTTCTCTTGGTCAGTAAATTTGTTTTTGTTAGAAACAAAACTATTACTTGGAGAACTAAACTGATATTTACGTGGATCTTGACGAGAATAAATTCGAGAGTTCATTGGGTTATTGTTTACCAAACTATCGTTCGTTCCTGTTTGTCCCGGTTGAGCTGCAGGATTATTTGATTGAAAGCTTGATGTTTTACCTTGTTGGTAAGCAGTATTTGCATAAGCTAGGTACTTAACTCGAGCAAACTCGTTTACAAACTCTTTCATGCCATGAACATCATATACGTTTTCTGTAGCTTTAACTGGTTTGTCATATAAACCGTCTGGAACCAGTAATTGTGTTTTGTAAACATTACCACGGAATGGCATGAATTCTTCAAACACTTCACTTGACATAGGACGGTAAACATCCATTACCCATTCTGAAACGTTACCTGCCATATGGTATAGCCCATAGTCATTTGGCCAAAAATCATCAACGCGAACTGTTATATCCCCACCATCGTTTAAGTTTCCAGCAACACCCATCATGTCACCTTTTCCACGAACAAAGTTTGCTTGAATAGCACCAGCAAATTGTTGTTCAGCTTGTCTCACATAGTGACCATCCCAAGGGTAAATTCTTCTGTCGTTAATGTTTTCTGAATTTGGATCTAAGTTTCCAATTAATCCAAGTGCAGCGAATTCCCATTCTGCTTCAGTTGGTAGACGGTAATTTGGTAATAACATACCGTCCTCAATTTTAACTGGCCTAGAACCTAATCTTCCACTTGCAACATCAGCTTGAACTGGATCGTAGTTTTCTAATTGATAAGGATCTCTTGGAATTGCTCTTCCTGTCTTTTTGTCTAAAGGAATTTTTTTAGTTCCGTTATCTAAAGTATAACCTCCTTTTGCAACACCTTCTTCGTCAACTGTTCCTGTTTCTGTATTATATGCACCATTTAAATAATTTTCAGTACTGAACATGTTTTGAGGTGTAGAAACCATTTTAGCATAATCTTTTTGAGGGGCATTAGCAGCTCCAACGTCACCCATATCACTACCACCTTTGTAAGTGTTTAAGTGATTTGAATTATCAGCAAAATGCCATTTAATAACTCCTTCACGAACTAAAATTGCCTCATTCACACGGTCAGTTCTCCATTTACAGAAGTCATTTGCTTGTAACCAAGAAACTCCAACAACTGGATAATCTCTATAAGATGGATGGCGTAAATAGTATGAAACATATTTTTCACGGTAGCCCAATGCTGTTCTCCATGCCAATGTATCTGGCAATGATTTTTTGTAAACATGAGGATATGTTTTGTAATATACACGTTTCATCCAATACATGTATTCTAACCAATGTAAGTTTGTTACCTCAGTTCTATCTAAATAGAATGAAGCAACAGTAACTCTTGCAGCACGAGAATTCCAGTCATACATAACATCTTGTTCTGTACGACCCATAGTGAAAGTTCCACCTTCAATCATTACCAAACCTGGACCAGTTTCCTGTTCTCTGGCTTCGAATTTTTCAAATCCTCCGTTTTCGTAATTGTTGTATTCCCAGCCAGTAGAAGAAGATGTTTCTTTGGCACAAGAAGAAATAAGCACTAATCCAATTAGTGAAATTCCAAACAAGTTTAACTTAGTTATTTTCATAATGTTATATCTAGTTGTAGAAAATAAATTCAAAATCATTAAAAAGTTACATTTTTTAGAAAGAAGGACAAGAGATTTTTCTAAAATTCTTAGCTTTTTTCTTGCATTTCAAGTTAATTCCCATTGAAACTTCGTGAGAACCACCAGAAACGCCATTACCTAGTTTTGATACGGTTAAATCGTAACTATATCCTAATTTAAATTTTTCAGTAGTAATTCCGAAACATAGAATAAATGCATCTCTATTTCTATACCAAGCACCAACAGTGAAATTTCCGTACTTAATATAAGTACCAATACTTAACTCTTGAAAACCGTTTTGATATTGATAAATGATGTTCGGCATAATACTAGTTGTGCTTGTGTATCGACCTCTTCCACCAATTTTGATATCTGCACCAGCATGACCTGTAA
This sequence comes from Flavobacteriales bacterium, assembly GCA_009926905.1. Taxonomy (GTDB): domain Bacteria; phylum Bacteroidota; class Bacteroidia; order Flavobacteriales_D; family Crocinitomicaceae; genus UBA952. The sequence goes on along the minus strand of RFNX01000440.1, from coordinate 11,006 downwards.
AACGCATTGGTAATTTTGAAGTCCCTAAAATCATTGATTCGTCTGGGCGATTTAAATGATGTACAGCTCCTCCAAAATAGAAACCTTTACCAAAACCTACAAATCCTGCAGAAGCATCAAAGAAACCTCTTCTACCATTTCCTCTTGGAACATCACCTGTTTGATAAATAAACCCGCGACGAGCATCGATCATATCTCCAAAGGTTAATTTATCCCAATCTAGAAATTTCTGATAGTACGCAGCTTTTGCTCCTAACATGATTGAAAATTTTCGATTCACTTTCAAGTTATAAGAGTATACACCTCCTATAGATGATGTTTGAATGGTTCCTTGACCTTGTTGGTCGTGTGTTGCGATAATACCAATACCTCCTGAAATACTTTTGGCATAAGTGTCGAACGCAGCGCTATATGTCACATAATTTCCAGTCAGTTGTGGCCATTCATTACGGTAGTTGAGTGCTATTCGCGGACAACCACTAGAACCAGCTAATGCAGGGTTTAAGTACACAGGATTTGCGTAGAATTGAGTAAACGTAGGGTCTTGAGACCAACTAGTGTTACCAATTGATGCAATGACAATCATTGCAAGGATAAATAATTTAGAGCCGTATGTTTTCACAAACTATAGGTTTAAGCACGAACAATCTTAACGTAATTTTGGTTTTAAGGTTACAAATATCGAATATTTATTGAAATAAAATGTAAGTTCATACGTTTTTTATTAGTTCATAAAGAAAACTACCATAATAATGTCAAGTAAAACAACACTATTTTCGCTTTTTTTTCTCACAACTTTTACATTTTGGAGTCAAGAATTTAATTATATAATTCAGTGGCAAGAACATACTTATGCCGATCAAAATGATATAGTTCAACAATTCTCTCAAATCAAAGATTGTGGTTTAGACAATGGAATACCATTCTTTTTTCAAAAAGAACAACTAAAATTTCAATCAGGAGAGGTAACATTAAAGAATTTTGATTTTGAAATTGCCCCCAACACTGATAAATTGCATCTTGAAAAATTAAACAAAGAGATTCCAACTGAGTTTAAACCTGAATATAAAGTTACCACAGCTGGAAAAGAACATTTCTTTGTTGTTTATTGCTTTCCTTATATTTTAAAAAACAATCAACTTTTAAGATTAAAAAGTATCTCATTCCAAGTTTCAAAAAAAGAGAATCCAGCTTTCCAAAAAGATTTTGCCCTCAATTCTGTATTGAGAGATGGATCGGGAGTTTGGTATAAAATTGCGGTTCAAAATGATGGTTTCTATAAGATTGATAAATCATTTCTTGAAAATTGTGGTATTAATACAAGTGGTTTGAATCCATCATCAATTAACATTTTTGGAAATGGGTTTGGCTCACTTCCAGATTTAAATTCTATCCCAAGACCTGACGATTTAGTGAAGAATGCAATTTATATTTCAGGTGAATCTGATGGTTCTTTTGATAATGGAGATTACATTTTATTCTATGGATTTGGGCCAAATAAATGGTATCCAAACGGAACAGCAGAGTTTGAACAAAGAAAAAATGTGTATTCTGATAATTCATATTACTTCATAAATGTAAATTCTAATGATACTCCCCTTCGTGTTCAATCAGTTCCTAACAATGACCTTTCTCCCGATACAACTATAAGCAACTACGATTTTAGAGATGTTTATGAGAATGATATTTTAAATTTAGTAAGTGGTGGACAGCGTTGGTATGGTGAGCTTTTTGATGTTGATCTGGAAAGAACAATTAACTTTTCTATACCAAATATTGATACGGAACCTGTAAGGTTTAAAACAGCAATCGCCTCAAATGCAGTTAGTTCATCTGGTACTGCTCAAAGATATTCAGTAAATGGTAACATTTTACTTGATGCAATTTTGCCAGCCTCTGGTGGCGTAGATTATTCACGTTCTACAAAAGCGTTTAATTTAATCAATCCACCGAGTTCAATTCCTTTGAAAATTACAGTTATAAGAAATAGCCCTAATGTTTTAACTTATTTAGATAGAGTTGTATTAAATACTAAAAGAAAGTTGGTCTTTTATGGAACCCAATTTGGATTTAGGTTGTTGAGTGCGAATAATGCTAGTTCAAATGCAGCGTATGAAATTTTGAATTTCCCTTCAACAGGTTTTGTTTGGGATGTAAGCGACAGACAACGTCCGAAGAAAATTGAAGGTGTTTTAGCTTCAAATATTTTTACTTTTAAAACTTCCTTTGAATACAAAGAATTCGCTGCTTCTAATGGTTCTTCTTATTATACCCTGAAAGAATTGGAGCAGTTGCTTACCAAAATTTACACGCATTACCGCAGGCAGATTATCTCATAATTACTCATGCAGATTTCATTTCTCAAGCAAATCGATTAGCAGATTTACACCGCGAAACTGGAATGTCGGTTCATGTTGTTAAAACAGATGATATCTACAATGAATTTAGTTCGGGAGCTCCAGACGCAGGCGCTATTCGCATGTTTGCAAAAATGTTTTATGACCGTGCCGCGTTGGCACCCACAACGAAACCTAAATATATGTTACTTTTTGGTGACGGAACTTATGACCCAAAAAACAGAGTTTCAAATAATAACAATTACGTTTTAACCTATCAGGTAGATCAAAGTGAAAATCATATTTCAGCTTTAGTTACGGATGATTTCTTTGGTATGCTCGATAATAATGAAGCAATCGGATCTTCTGATTTGCTCGATATTGGTATTGGAAGAATATTAGTAAGTAATACAACACAAGCGAAACAACAAGTTGATAAAATCGAACATTATCTTAAAAATGGTTCTACTTTGTTTCAAAATCAAGGCGCATCTTGTTGTTTAGGAGAGAACAGTACTAACACTTTTGGTGATTGGCGATTGAAATTCGTTCAAGTTGCAGACGATGAAGAAGGAGGCTATTTCTTAAATTCAGACACAGAGCCGCAATACAAATGGGTGAAAAACAATCACCGTGAAATGAATTGTGACAAGTTATATATGGATGCATTTCCGCAACAAACGTCAGCTGGAGGTCAACGTTATCCTGATGTTTATAACGCAATAACAGATCGAGTTCAACGTGGTGCTTTAATCGTTAATTACGTTGGTCATGGGGGAGAAGTTGGTTTAGCGGAAGAACGAGTTGTTACCATTCCACAAATACAATCATGGACAAATATCAATGCGTTGCATCTATTCGTTTCGGCGACTTGTGAGTTTACAAAATACGATGATCCTTCGAGAGTTTCCGCAGGAGAATGGGCTTCACTTAATCCGAGTGGTGCAGCGATTGCTTTAATGACTACAACAAGGTCGGTTTATTTCGGTGTGAATTCTAATACAGGAATAGCTTTTTATCACAATGTTTTCCAAAGAGACGCACAAGGTCAACCACTTACATTTGGAGAAATTGTTCGTCGAACAAAAAACGAAGCTGGAAACAGCGACAACAAACGAAGTTTTACTCTAATTGGAGATCCAGCTTTGAAAATTGCTTTACCAACTTATCAAGTTGTAACCGATAGTATTAATGGATTAAGTCCTCAAGTGACCGTTGACACATTAAAAGCTTTAAGCAGAGTTACAATTAAAGGACATTTGATTGACAATAATGGACAAGTACTCACTTCTTACAATGGAGTTATTACACCATCAATTTTTGACAAAATAAAAAATCAAAAAACGCTTGGGCAGGACCCAAATTCACCTGTTATAAATTATGAATTACAACGGAACATTGTTTACAAAGGTAAAGCATCTGTAAAAAATGGATATTTTGAGTTTTCTTTCGTAGTACCAAAGGATATTGCGCTAAATTATGGAAATGGAAAAATTAGTTATTATGCTAATAATGAGGCCACGGATGCAGTTGGCTATGACACAACTTTCACAATTGGTGGAATAGATCCAAATGGAATCACAGATGAACAAGGGCCAACTCTTGAAGCATTTATGAACGATGAAAAATTTGTAAATGGAAGTGTTACAGATGCTTCGCCTGTACTGCTGTTAAAGGCTTTTGATGAAAATGGTATCAACACTATCGGTAATGGAATTGGTCACGATATCATTGCAGTATTAGATGGTGATGTTGCCAATCCGATTGTTTTAAATGATTTCTATGTTTCAAATCTAGATGATTTTCAACGTGGAGAAATACGATATCAGATACCAAATTTGACAAATGGTTCGCATCGATTAGAAATAAAAGTTTGGGATGTAAATAACAACTCTTCAACAGCTTCAATTGATTTTGTGGTGCAAGAAAAACAGGCACCTAACTTGGAAAATGTGTACAATTATCCAAATCCATTCACTACAAAAACAAGTTTTATGTTTGAACACAATCAAGCATGTAGTAGCTTGGACGTTCAAGTTCAGATTTATACTGTTTCAGGAAAATTGGTTAAATCAATAAGCAAAATTGTTCCAACTGTTGGTTTTCGCTCTGAAGGAATTGAATGGGATGGAAAAGACGAATATCAAGATCAATTAGCAAAAGGAGTCTATGTTTACCGTTTAAAAATCAAAAATTCGGATGGTTTAACAACTGAAAAAACAGAAAAATTAGTTATTTTACGTTAGGCTTCACAATAAAACTTAACGTTTTGCGTATATTTACAACCCAATTGAATTTTAAGCTTAATGAAAAACTCACTTTTATTCACTTTTTTCGTTCTAATTAACTTTATTTCTTTTGCTCAACCAGGAGCAAGCGATAACGATCTACAGTTAAATACAATTACAACAGCATTACCATTTATGTCAATCACGCCAGATTCTCGTGCGGGAGGAATGGGCGATGCTGGTACAGCTTTGAGTCCAAATTCAACATCCATTTATTGGAATACTTCAGGTCTTAGTTTTGCAAAACAAAAATCGGAAATTAGTATTTCATATACTCCTTGGTTGCGTCAACTGACAAATGACATTTCATTGTCTTATTTGGCAGGTTATATTAAACTGAATAAAATTCATACGGTCGGTGGTTCGTTGCGTTATTTTAGCCTCGGTGAAATTACATTTACGGACGCATCAGGAAACGTAATCAGAGACGACAAACCTAGTGAATTCGAATTGACAGGAGCATATGCTTTTAAATTGTCTGATAAATTCAGTATCGGTATGAATGGGAAATTTGCTTATTCTAACTTGACAGGAGGTTTGACAGTTGGTGGAGTTAATACAAAACCAGGTGTTGTTGGTGCCGCTGACTTATCTTTTAGTTATTACAACGACGAAGCAAAAATTGGAAAGTTAGATGGAGTTTACACTTTTGCAGCTACATTTAATAACATAGGAAATAAAATCGCATATTCAGAATTATCTAAAAGAGACTTCATTCCTATGAACATGAAAATTGGAAACTCTTTCAAAGCTGAATTCGATAGATACAATCACGTTACTTTCGCTGTTGACATTCAGAAATTACTAGTTCCAACTCCAGCGAAATATGAGTTAATTAATGGAAATTATGAAATGCTTTCTGGTAAATCAGGTGATGTTGGAGTTATCAGTGGAATGATTCAATCTTTTTACGATGCACCTGGTGTTGTAGCAAAAGATGCTGATGGAAATTACATACAGAATTCAGATAATTCATACCAAATTGTAAAAGGATCAAAATTCAAAGAAGAAATAGATGAAATCAATATCGCTGCTGGAGTTGAATGGTGGTATAACGAAGTTTTTGCTGTGCGAACAGGTATTTTCTATGAAAACAAAAACAAAGGAAATCGTCAATTCTTAAATTTTGGAGCAAGTTTGAAATACAACATGTTTGCATTTGATTTCTCATACTTAGCTTCTATTAGTGGTCGTCAAAGCCCATTAGCTAACACTCTTCGTTTTACAATTAGATTGTATTTAGGACAAGGTGGATTAGGTAACAATGATGCCGCTCCTCAACCATAATTCATGACAAATATTCGCATTGGTTTCGGTGTTGATGTGCATCAATTGGCTCCAGATTATGAGCTTTTTGTTGGTGGAATTAAAATTGAATCAGACTTAGGTGCAGTTGGTCATTCAGATGCTGACGTATTATTACACGCCATTTGTGATGCTTTGCTAGGTGCAGCTAACTTACGCGACATTGGTTTCCATTTTTCAGATACAGATCCTCAATTCAAAGGAATCGATTCCAAAATATTATTGAGAGAAGTTTTTGCTAAAATTCAAGCGAAAAATTATGCAGTTGTAAATTTAGATTGCACTGTCATACTTGAAAAACCAAAATTAAATCCGCACATTCCTTCGATGCAAGAAACAATTGCTTCCATCTTGAATGTTGATGTGGATGCAGTTTCAATCAAAGCAACAACACACGAAAAAGTGGATTCATTCGGTGAAAGAAGAGCAATCAAAGCGTATGCTTCTTGTTTGATAGAGAAGATTTAAAATTGATGATAAAACTATATCAACTTACTTTTCTCCCTAAACTTTTCACTTTTAGTTAAAATTCAATTTTACATTTTCAATTAAATAGCGTTTCAGTCTTATATTTGTAATATGAAAGTAAATCCTAATTACCAAACGAAAGAGCAATTACTCGATTTATACAACAAACCTCTGTTGGAGTTAGTTTTTGAAGCAGCTACAATTCATCGTCAGTTTCACAATCCACGTGAAGTACAAATGTCTTCTTTGTTGAGCATTAAAACAGGTGGATGTGCTGAAGATTGCGGGTATTGTCCTCAAGCAGCTCGTTACCATACAAATGTAGAAGCCCAAAAATTAATGACGGTAGAATCCGTTGTAGAGCAAGCAAAAAATGCAAAAGCAAATGGTTCATCGCGTTTGTGTATGGGTGCAGCTTGGAGAGAAGTTCGAGATAACAAGGATTTTGACAACGTCATAGAAATGGTACAATCAGTAAACGACCTTGGAATGGAAGTTTGTTGTACATTGGGAATGATGAACGAAGACCAAGCTAAACGTCTAAAAAACGCTGGTTTATTTGCTTATAATCATAATTTAGATACTTCACCAGATTATTACGGTGATGTTATTTCAACAAGAGAATACGAAGATAGATTGAATACAATCGATAATGCACGCAAAGCTGGTATCACGGTTTGTTCAGGTGGGATCATCGGAATGGGTGAAGCAATCGAAGATAGAATGGGATTATTGATGAGTTACATGCAAATGGAAACGCCACCAGAATCCATTCCAATTAATGCGTTAGTTGCTGTTGAAGGAACGCCAATGGCAGACCAAAAACCAATTGAGCAATGGGAAATGATTCGCATGGTTGCCACAACACGTATCGTTTTCCCTGAAACAGTGGTTCGTCTGTCCGCTGGTCGCACTAAAATGAATATGGAAGCGCAAGCTTTGTGTTTTATGGCAGGTGCTGGCTCCATTTTCGCAGGTGATAAATTATTGACGACACCAAATCCTGATTTCAACGAAGACAAAGAAATGTTTGAAATTCTTGGATTGCTTCCAAAGGAACCTTTTAAAGATGCGGAACAACCAATTTCTCATCCAGATCAAAAGATTTTGGATCGCAAAGAAAAAGAAGGGCACCGTCAAAAAGAATTAGAAGAAGCACGAATGGAAGCTGAAAAGAATGGATTTTCTCCACGAAAAGTCAGCAATGTTGATGCACTATAAAAATGGACGTAAAGCTTCTTGCTAAGTTAGAGAAACGTAAAGAAGAAGGCGCTTTCAGGCAGTTGTCAATTATTGACTCAACTATCGATTTTTTTTCGAATGATTATTTAGGATTAGCGCGCGAAAAGGAAATTATTTCAATTTCTAAATTTATTGGCGCAACTGGTTCGAGATTACTTTCGGGCAACTCAACTGAAGCCGATACTTGTGAAACCAATTTAGCTGAATTTTACAAAGCCAAGTCAGCATTGATTTTTTCATCGGGTTATGATGCCAATTTAGCTTTATTCAGCTCTGTTCCTCAACGAGGCGACACAATCATTTTCGATGAATTAGTACATGCCAGCATACGCGATGGAATTCGCTTGTCATTTGCAAATTCATTTTCATTTCTCCATAACGATTTAGTCGATTTGGAAAAACAATTGCATTCGGCGAAAGGAACGATTTATTTGGTTGTTGAAAGTCTTTATTCAATGGATGGAGACATGGCGCCCATGAAATCTATAATTGTACTTGCTGAAAAATTTAATGCTTTTGTGATAGTTGATGAAGCGCACGCAGTTGGCGTTTTCGGTGCTGAAGGTCGTGGAATTATTCACGGAAGAAATTTCACTGAAAGGGTTTTTGCTCGAATTGTCACTTTTGGAAAAGCGTATGGTTATCACGGAGCAGCAATTTTAGGTTCCGAGAACTTAAAGAATTTCCTTATCAATTTCGCAAGACCATTTATTTATTCCACAGGATTACCTCCAAATTGCTATTCAACCATTGCTTCGAAAGTACTTCGAAATGATATTTCTGAACGACAAAAGCAATTGCATTCGAACATTTCTTATTTTAGAGAAGGATTAACTAATTCAGAGCAATTTCCTTCTGAAATCAATTCACCGATTCAGATTATTCAATTCAAAAACATCGAACATACATTGGAATTAGCGAACAAAATGAAAGCGAAAGGAATATTCACGAAACCCATATTATCGCCAACAGTCGCAAAAGGTAAAGAACGCATTCGAATTTGCATTCACAGTTTTAACACCAAAGAAGAATTAGATGTTTTGCGAGCTATCGTTTTGGAAACAATTTAATGAGAGATACAACGTTTAAGATTTATCATAAACCAAATAAATTATTTTCTTTAACAGATAGAATTAAACTAATTTCCAAACAGTTTGTTTTCTTTGTATTCATAAAGCCTCGAAATGACTCGTAAAACCATTAATAACATTAAGATTTCTGTGAAAACCAATTTCAGAGACGATGTTTCTGATGTGAATCACGGTTCATATTTGTACAATTACCGCATCGTCATCCAAAATTTGGGAATCAATGAAATCCAATTGTTGAGACGCTATTGGAAAATTGAACATTTGAATCACGGCGCTTCGATTGTGAGTGGGGAAGGAGTTGTGGGTGAACAACCCATATTACAGCAAAATGAAGTTTTTGCTTATATGAGCGGCTGCCAAATGATTGCTCCAATTGGAAGAATGAGCGGTTATTATACGTTCAAAGATTTAGTGACGGGTGAAGTTTTCCCAGTTGAAATTCCTGCATTTCAGTTGGTTTATCCAGCGATAATGAATTGATTAAATTCTTTTTTTTAGAATAATATAGAAACTTTCAATTGAAAGATGTATTTTCATTTCAATTGACAAATCTTCCTATTTTTACTAAAATTCTTTCAAAGATTATATGGCAACCAACAAACACGCACTAATTCGATTTAAGGCTTTAGACAAATGTTTTCGAAATATAGGACGTCAATATTTTATGGAAGATTTAATAGAAGCCTGTTCACAAGCCATATATGATTACAGTGGAATAATTACTACAGTTAGTCGAAGACAGATATTTGATGATATAACTTACATGGAAAGTGAGGATGGTTATCGAATTGAGCTTGATAGGTTAAAATCAGGAAAGAAAGTATATTATCGTTACAACGACCCAAATTTCTCCATCGATAATTTGCCTCTGAATACCAAAGAAGAACAACAATTAAAGGAAGAACTTTTAACCTTATCGCGTTTCAAAGGGATGCAGCATTTCAATCGTTTCAGAGGACCATTCAACCAGTCGAGAGACTTCAAAGAAGGTTGGATGTATGATGTCGAACAATTAAAAGAATTTTATTCAAAATAAAAATAAACTATGTTTGAAAATAACAAAAGAGCCGATGTAGATTTTATCTGGCGAATTACCGACGATGTGTTGCGTAATATCTTCAAGAAAAATGAAATTGGTGAAGTTTTATTGCCATTTGTTGTGATCCGAAGGTTGGATTGTATTCTTGAGCCTTTTCAAGTGAAAGTGCGCGAAGAATATGAGAAATTTCGTGACAAAATCGCTGATGAAAAATTGGATCCAATTCTGAAAAAAGCGGCTGGCAACAAGAAATTCTATAATATTTCCAAACATTCACTGAATACACTCAGAGACGAACCGCAAAATATTGAAATCAACTTCAATAATTACTTGAATGGTTTCAATCCTGAAGTGCGTGAAATCTTAGAAAATTTCCACTTCGATAAAGTCATTACTCGCTTGATAAAAAACAGATTGCTCTACCAAATGATTGATGCAATTTGTAAAATTGATTTGCACGAAAGCAAAGTCGATAACCACGACATGGGTTACGTTTTTGAAGAAATGATTCGTATCTCCAACGAGCAATCCAATGAAACTGCTGGGGAGCATTTTACGCCACGCGATGTAGTAGCTTTGATGTGTACTTTGCTTTTTGATGCCGATAAAGACGTTTTCAAAAAAGAAGGTGTTATCCGTACGATTTTTGACCCAACAATGGGAACGGGTGGTATGACAAACCTTGGCAAGATCTACATTCTCGACTATTTGTGTAAAGGTCAAAAAACGAAACCATCCATTCTTACTTTTGGTCAAGAATTGAACGAACAATCGTATGCAATTGCCAAATCAGAAGCCTTGATTACAGGTGAAGACGCCAACAATTTCAAGTTGGGAAATTCATTGACAAACGACCAATTTCAAGGCAAACATTTTCACTACATGATGGCAAATCCGCCGTATGGTGTGACGTGGAAAATTGAACAAGAATACGTGCTGAACGAATCAATGAATCCCGCTGGACGCTTTTTTGCAGGAACACCTCGCTCTTCGGATGGTCAATTGTTGTTTTTGCAACACATGATTTCCAAAATGGAGAAAGACGGTAGCAGAATTGGCGTTGTAACAAACGGTTCGCCTTTGTTTACCGGTGATGCAGGTTCAGGAGAAAGCGATATTCGCAAATGGATCATTGAAAACGATTGGTTAGAATGCATCGTTGGACTGCCAAAAGACATGTTCTATAACACAGGAATCAATACCTATATTTGGTTCATTACAAATAAAAAAGAGAAAA
>RFNX01000620.1 GCA_009926905.1 Flavobacteriales bacterium | reverse complement strand
TCCAGATGAAATTTATATTGCCATTTCACTCAAAGAAGAATATGTGAACAAAGAAAAAATAAACATTGAGCAACAAGAAGAAAAATTGATAAAAGCATTGAAAGATATTGGAATCAACACCTCAAATCTTTCGCTTTCAAGCACCAATGCAGGAAACATCAAAGTGCAGTGGAAACGAAAAGATGTCTTGACACAAAAAGATTATTCGCTTAAAGTTTCCGATGCTGTTACCGTTGGTAAAGTATTCCAAGAATTGGATAAAATCGATGTTAAATTCGCTTACATTTCAAGAGTTGATCATTCTAAAATTGACAGTTTACGTCGCGAAAACCGCATTCACGCCATAAAAGCAGCAAAAACCAAAGCAGATTATTTATTGAATGCCATTGGTGAACAAACAGGAAAAGCATTGGTTGTGCGTGAAGAATACAACGATATAAACCTTGGAAATCAACATTTTGCGAATGGACAAGCAAGTTTTTACTCCAATTCAAGCTATCAAGAAATCAATTCTGGTAAATTTGATGGTAACGAAATAGAATTCCAAAAAATCAAAATTTCATCAAGCGTTTATGTGAAATTTCTAATAAAATAGGCGTTTCAAAGTTGATGAAAACCCGTTTAAAGCGCGAATCAAGTGCTTAAAATTGATGTTAACTTAATAATATTAAATACTTTTGGGCAAAAAAAAAATTGAGCTCGAATGTAATCGATAGCAAACCAAAAACACGTCTTCAATTCATTGATATGACGCGCAGTCTCGCGATTTTATTGATGCTTGAAGGACATTTTGTGGATATTACTTTGTCCGATGCTTTTAGAAGACCTGATTCTATTGCCATTTTTACCGATAATCAATACTATTTCTACGATGCTTGGGAATATTTGAGAGGTTTGACAGCTCCAATTTTCCTTACTATAACTGGTGTTGTTTTTGTGTATTTATTAGTTGGCAATGAAGGAAAAAAATTCTCTGAAAATCCGCGTGTCATCAAAGGTTTTAAGCGTGTAATTGAGTTGTTCTTTTGGGGGTATGTACTTCAATTTTGTTCCTTTCATATATTAGAATGTATCGCAGTTGGGTTGTTTATCATCCTTTTACTTTATGGACTTTATAAATTTGTGCGATTCATTCCATTGTGGTGCTATTTTTTCGCAGTTGGAACTTTCATTTTCCTTTTTGATATTTACATAGAACAATTACCTGCAGAGACTTTTTGGCCAGTAAATGCACCATTTTTCATTCAAAATATGTTGCGTGGTCCAGCTTATTTAGTGCGTTTTCCAATTTTTCCTTGGCTCGGATTTACGTTGTATGGCGCGTTCATTGGAAGTTTGTTGTTTCAATTCAAAACTCACGTTTTAAAGTTCTATTTCCCTTTCATTTTTCTAATTTCAGGTTTCATACTTTTTTACTTTTCTTACGATATTCTTAATCAAATCAATTTGTATTTTTTCAATGGAAAATTTGAAAGATTACCCTACATCGAATGGCTTTATTTTAGATTCGGAATCATTTTAATTATTATCGGAATTCTGAACTTATTAAATGTCATTCTAGGTACCATTTCGAACAATATTTTCTTAAAAGTTGGGCAATATACGCTCACAATTTTTGTTGTTCATTTCATCATTCTTTATGGAAGATTGACAGGTATTGGCATCACGAACATCCTACATCATGCTTTGAATCCCATCCAGACTTTTATAGGAGTGACGCTGTTCATTGCTTTTTTCATGTACTTCATTCATCGCATTGATTATGTGAATAAAAAAATGGAATTCATAGCCATTCCAGCACGACGATTTTGGGACGCTGCCTTTGAAAGTATCTTGGAAATTTTCGTTAAGAAGAAAAAGTGATTTTTATCATTTAACATATTGAAAATAATGACATTAGACGAATTCAAAAAACAATACGGCAACGACGACACAGTAGGTTGGAAAGCCATTGATGCGCAATTACAAACGGTTTATGGTGAAATAGAGCCGCGCCATTATGGACCGTTATGTGGATTGCATTACATTGCTGGTGGTACAGATCCAATTGACGGAGTAAGTATTTATGATTCAAAAAAACAAGAATTTCACCGTCACATTATCAGTTATGGAATGTCGGAACTGTATTACGATGAGGAAAAAGTTGGGAATGATTTCAGCAAATGGGGTTTTGAATTCACCATGCGTCTTGCTCCTTTCCAAGAAGATAAAGGCGATCCAATGTGGGCTGTTGTAATGATGAACAATCTCGCAAGATACGTTTTCAATTCAGGAAATTGGTTTGAAGAAAATCATTTCGTTTCTGCGAAAGGGCCGATTCGATTGAATACCAACACAGAAATCACAGCGCTCGTTTTTACAGTTGATCCAGAATTGAAAAAAATTCAAACGCCTTATGGTGAATTAACATTCTTACAAATTGTTGGTATCACAACTGCTGAAGAAAAAGCGCTTGGAGAAGCACCAACAGTCGGTCAAATCGAAGATTTAATTCAGAAATTAAAAGAAACAAATCCACTTTTGATTACGGATTTAAACCGCAAATAATGTGGAAAAAAAGCAGCTTTTCTGACAAAATAGCCAATTATTTATGCTTGGGAATTGTTGTCTTTTTTACAATCTTAAGTTTATTCAGGCTTTACCCATTTTCAGAAACAACACCAGGAATTTCAAACGAAATAGACGATTGGTTTCGCTATTGGGACAATGGAAATGACATCGTTAAAAATGGAATATTAATTCCTTCGCAAAAAGGAGAATATTATGGTCCTGGCAGTTTCTTGTACAATTATTTCATTGCAACTTGTATTCTTGTTTTTGGTAAAAACGACAGTACTATCTATTTAATTCACAGCATTTTATTGAGTTCATCAATTGTAATCATTTACCAAAGTTTTAAGCATAAACTTTCTTCTTTCTCAGGAATTGCTTTGCTCCTTACCTTAAGTGTTTTTGGATATTTAGACGTTTTAAAAAATTACTCTTTTAAACTTTTAAGCGAGAATTTAGCCCTATTTCTAGTTGCTTTATTCGTGTATTTTGTGAGTGTTTTCTTTCAACATAAACGAATCCTACATTTATATTTAGCTGGAATTTTTCTTGTTTTAAATATTTTAACTCGCTTGACTTTGTTGCCTTTTGCATTTGTGTTTTTGGCGCTGATTTTCATTTACTTCATTAAAACTAAATCCATTACATTAAAGAAAATGATACCCTTACTCCTACTCGTTTTGTTCGGAATTTCAATAATTGCCTTTAGAAACTATTTGGTTTGTGGAAAATGGACTTTTTTACCCACTGAAGGAATGTCAGATGCTTATAGTCAGTCGGGTGAATTCACACTTATAAATGTTGCAAAAAAGACCTTGTACTCGTTTGGCTATCTAAAAATTCTAAACCAAGATTATCAAATTCGTCCGCATTGGTTTTTACTTTGGTTTGCTTATTTCTTCTACCTCTATCAGAAAATCAAGAATTACAAAAACATTCCGTTTGATGAATTGATTTTCAATGTTTTCATCATCGTTATTTATGCGCTGAATCTCGTTTTTGTAACCGTTACTTCGTATGGTTTCAGAGCATATTTACCTGCCATTTTTCTTTTAATAGCATTGTCTTTTATTGAATTAGATAAACTCAGAATTTTTCACAAACTGAGATGATAAAATAATTCGTATAGAAGAAATCACTGCCCTTTTGTCTGACAAAACAATCAAACCAAATGAAAAAAGAGAGACTTTAAGTTCTTGGATTTCAGAAAAAAAAGTAGATGCACTTGAAGTCATTAATTTTGCTAAAACGCAAAAAGATGCAATCAAAGCAACCTGCATTGAAGCGTTTGAATTTGTCACTCAAAAAGATAAATCTTTTGCATCGCCGGAATTGTTTACCTTCGTTGTAGAAAGCTTACAAGATAAAGCGCCGCGCACCAAATGGGAATCAGCAAAAGTGCTTGGAAACATCGCCGAAAAATTCCCAAATGAATTAGAAATTGCCATTGCACATTTGTTACAAAACGCAGAACACGAAGGAACAGTCGTGCGATGGGCTGCAGCTTTTGCATTGGGAGAAATCGTTAAACTAAAAACAAAACAACAAGCTGATTTAATGGAACTTATCCAAGGGATTTGCGAGAGAGGAGAAAAATAGTATTCGCAAAATCTACGAAAAGGCACTTAAAAAAATAAAATGAAAAGCATCTTTGAAGATCAAAAAATTGTGCCAACCGACGAACTTTTAGAAGCAGCGATTGGTGAAACATTTCCACTTTGGACAGCAATTGAAAACTATACTTTGTCGCTGTGTCCAGAAGCAAAAAAAGAATGGAAATTCTCAGGTCAAAAACACGGATGGAGCTACCGCATCTCTGATAAAAAAAGAGTTTTAGTGTACTTATTACCACGCGATAAATTCTTTAAAGTTGCCTTTGTTTTTGGAAAAATTGCTTTCCATGAAATCGTTGAATCGCACATTGATGAAAGCATCAAAAACGAATTGATGACGACCAAAGAATATGCAGAAGGACGTGGCATTCGCATTGTTATTACCGACGAAAACCAATTGAAAGACATTCAATTTCTGATTGAAACCAAAATCAACAATTAAGAATAGTTTGTGATTAATATTTAGTATTTTAGCTTCATAAACTTCTAAATAAATACATGGAATCACCTGCGAAAATTACCGTTTCGATTACAACCCCTATTGC
>RFNX01000127.1 GCA_009926905.1 Flavobacteriales bacterium | reverse complement strand
CCCAAAGTTTTTGTTCTGCAAGTTCGCCGACAATTGCTATTAAACGCAACAGGAACTTCAATTCAATGGTATGCCGCATCAAGTGGTGGTTCTGCTTTATCTAGTTCTTCTTCACTATCAGATGGGTCAATTTATTACGCTTCTCAAACAACAAGTGGATGTGAAAGTTCGAGCCGTTTTGCAGTCACAGCAACGGTTACAGCTTCAGGAACTTGGATTGGAGATTCAAATGATAATTGGAACGATGCAAATAATTGGTGTGGTGGTATTCCAAATTCTAATTCGGTAGTAGTTTCAATACCTTCAGGTGTTACAGTCAATTTAGATTTCTCTGCAAGCGTATTAGACTTGACAATTGCTTCGGGTTCAACATTGAATATGGGTGGAAATACAATTTCAATTGCTGATGGAGGTTCATTTACAAACGATGGAACCTTCAATGCAGGAACAGGAACAATAAGCTTTTCAGGTAATGGAAGTATTAGTGGTTCTTCGACAACATTTAATAGTTTAATTGTTAATGGTGTTTTAAGTATGAACACTTCACCAACTGTAAATGGAACAGTTACAATCAATGCTGGCGGTTCAATTAGTTCTAATCCAGTTGTTTATGGTAGTTCAGCAAGTTTAGTTTACAATTTAAATTCTAGCTTTACAACAACAAATAACGAGTGGCCTACTAGCAATTCACCAAGAAATGTAACTGTACAAAATAACAGTCAAGTAACTTTAAACTCTGCTAAAGAAATTGCTGGAAACTTAAATCTAACAAATGGAATAATAAATTCAACTTCAACAAATTTATTGACAATTGGTTCTAATACAGCAACTTTGGGTTCTATTAATTGGACTTCTGGAACAATTATTGGTCCTGTCAAAAGATGGTTTGGAACTGCTGCCAATTCAACACAAGCAAGTGGTATTTTCCCAGTTGGTATTGCTGGACAAAATCGTTTAGCGATTATTAATTTTACACAAACAACTGACGGTGGATATATCTTAATGGAGTACAAAACTGGTGCACCAAACAATAGTACTCCTTCAAATCCATTTGGACTTCCAATGTCTTATGTTTCAAACGGTCAAACTAATTACATACAAAACGCAGATTTAACCGGTTATTGGGACATCACTCCATATAGTGCAACTGGTGTAGCTTATGATGCTTTAGATAATAACACTTTTGATATAACCTTGCGTATAAATAGTGACGTAATTCAAGCTAATCCAGTGACAGCTAATCCTCCTGGAATGAGAATCATACGTGCAAAAGGAAATCCAAGTGCGCCCCATGATCCGTTTGAAATTGGAGCAACAGCAGCAATAATAACACAAGTTCCGGGAAGTGACCCTGGTGAAGATTTCTTTGTTAGAAGCAATGGTTTAACAGGTTTTTCTTGGTTCAATATTGGTGGTGACAATGAAACACCATTACCTGTTGAGTTACTGTCTTTTACAGGAAATTGTGATGAAAATCAATTTATATTGAATTGGTCAACAGCATCTGAACACCAAAGTGCTTATTTCGAAGTTGAAAATCAAGAAATGGAACAGATTGGATAGTTGTTAAAACACAGCCAGCAGGTTATAGTACTGGAAAATTGGAATACTTTGTTGATGATAATTCAAAAAGCGATGAAAGCTATTACA
>RFNX01000128.1 GCA_009926905.1 Flavobacteriales bacterium | reverse complement strand
CAACAAAGTTCAGGTACAGCAACAGCAGCATCTAGTCCAATAAATGTTGCAGATACATTGATTATCGATGCAGGAACATTTGATATGGTAGGAGCAGACTTGTACGTAGAAGGAAACTTTGTGAACAACAGTTCGATTGTGAACAATACGCAAGTATTTATGTCAGGAACTGGAGCACAATCGATTGAAGGAACTTCACCTACGACATTTGAGATTTTGTTAATTACAGGAGCAAGTGGAACAACGACAATAAATCAAGATATTAATGTAAATCAAATTCTATACGTTGAAGGAACTAAGACCTTGAATGGAGGAAATAACGAGATTAAGTTAATTGGTTCAGGCACGCCATTTTTCTTAGAAGGAACATTTAATCCAGGAACAGGAACAGTTAATTACACAAGCACAGATCCAACGGATATTTTGCCAATAACCTACTACAATTTAAAATCAGAAGGAGCTACAACCAAACCATTGATGGGAAATACAGTTGTATCGAATCAATTGAATTTGAATGGTACTGATTTAGATGTGAGTACTTACAAATTGACAATTGCAGGAAGTGGATCAACAAGTCCAATGGTTTCAAATGGCGGTATGTTGAATGTACAAACAGGTGAATTAGAGTTAACAAACACAGTTGGTTTGACATTCCCAGCAAGCTTCTTCAATGGTTCAGTTAATAATTTAACTTTGACAGGTGCAGGAGGATTAACAGTTAGTTCAGACTTTACAATCACTGGTGAGTTGAAATTGACTGGTGGTACCCTTGCTTTAGGAACAACAGACTTGACAATCGAAAGCGATGCTGTCATCTCAAGAACGTCTGGTTTAATTAACACAGGAACAGGAGGTTTGATTTACAAAGCAGCAGGCTTGAACACAGCTAACTTAAGTTCCACAACAATCGACCACATCGAGTTGAATAGAGCAGGAGGAACAATTGCATTGACAGGTAATTTAGCAGTAACAAATGGCTTTACATTAACGGATGGAACATTTGATATTGCAGCAAATACATTATCGTTCAACGGAACAATTACTCATAATGCAGGAGCAATTGACGCTGATGCAGGAACAGTTAATTTCAATAATGTTTCCCCGTACACCATTTCAAATGGTTTGTTTGCAGGAGCGATTTATGGATTAGGAGCAAATGGTAGCGAGTTGACGTTGAGCAACCCAACAACAGTTTCTAACTTGTTGACAATGGGTGGGTCAAACATCAATACGAGCGATGCGAATGTTTTAGAAATTGGAACTAGTAAAACAAATCCTGGTTCAATTTCTTGGACAACAGGAACAATTGTTGGCCCGTTGAAACGTTGGTTTGGAACAGCAGC
>RFNX01000526.1 GCA_009926905.1 Flavobacteriales bacterium | reverse complement strand
GATTAAGACAAGTTGATGAAAACGGTGAATCTGAGACATTCAACACGATTTTAGTTAGCTGTGATGAAAATTCAGAAGTTTTCAAAACATTGCCAAATCCAAGTGCGAGTTCGTTCCAAGTGTTTGTAAACAACAAATCATTGATTGGAAAAGCTACAATCAATATGGTTGATACGAAAGGAACTGTTGTTTCTACGATGAATGTTGAAGTGGTTGATGGAGTGAATGTGTTCTTCTTAAACGAAAACGTTGCACCAGGAATTTATTATCTACAAATAAATAATGGTAATAACAATTCAGAAATTATTAAACACAGCATGCATTAACGTTTGATTTAACTGGTTTTTTCTTTAATTTTTAATAATTGAAAGCTATCAATTCCAATTACTTAAACTTAATTATAATATAAGAAAGTCCCTTTTTATTGTGAATAATGTAAGAAACATTGGTCTAATTCTCTTATTTAATTTATTAATTATTCGAACCTATGGACAGAATAATGTGATAATATCGGATGTAAATAATACTACGCCTGATGTCTCAAGTGTTTTAGAAATTAGATCAACCTCAAAAGGATTATTAATCCCTAGGGTTTCTTTATCAAGTATGACAGATGGTTCTACAATTTTGTTACCTGCCACAAGCTTATTAGTTTACAATACGAATTCCGCAATAACTAATGGAGCAGGAGTTGGTTATTACTACAACACAGGAACGTCGGCAGTCCCGAACTGGCAAAAGTTATTGGCAGGAAATACGATAAATGAATGGAAATTACTGGGTAATTCAAATACAATTGCAAGCACTAATTTCTTAGGAACAACAGATGCCGTTGATTTAGTATTTAGAACTAACAATGTAGAGAAAGTAAGGATTATGAGTGATGGAAATGTGGGAATTGGCACAAATAGTCCAGGTGATAAATTAGATGTTTTTCCAACAGGAGGAAAAAATGTTCTAATTGGTGGTGGAACTTCAACAGGTTCAGAATTGAAACTAACTAATTCGGGCACTTCCCACTTTTCGTTGTATAATAGTGGAAATAATAATTTAACTTTTGCAAATACAAGTAGTAATTTCCAAACAAATACATCAGGTACTCCACTTATGAGTTTAACGAGCGGAGGAAATTTAGGAATTGGCGCAACAAGCCCTTCAGAAAGGCTACATGTAAACGGAAATGCACAGATTGATGGAGCATTGAGAGGTACAGTAAGATATTATGCAGAAGCAGGAAGTATCAACGCAACGAATGGAAATAATAGGACAGCTGACGGTTGGTATTGGAATGGGGCTGCTGGAGGTTATAGTATTAGTGATTTAGCCTTCATAACTGTGACTGATGGAACCTACTTAGTTACTGTTATTTTAAAAGCAGATGATAACAATGGTTCAGATAGAGTGCATTGTGGTTTACGAAGAAGTGATTCGGGATTCATTTATGACTGGGTTTCCTATACTAGAGATAATGATCGTTGGACAAGCTTCTCGGTTTTAATAACTGTTACTGGAAGCACTTCATTTCAAGCTGCTATGAATGCGGATGACGATTTTTATTTAGATTATTCAAGTGTCGTTGCAATTAGATTGAATTAAAAGTTGCATTTGTTATTTGAATTTAAGTTTACTTATTGATAGAAAAGAAAAAATTGATAAAACTCGTGAGATTTTTTTACTGGCTATTGATTTTTAAATTAAATAGAGAAATAAATACATTTTGAATTAGTTTTTTGAATTTCCAACTATTTTAAATTCTGTCCTTCTATTTAATTGACGATTTTCTGGTGTGTCGTTTGGCGCAATTGGCTGTGTTTTTCCATAGCCTCGAGCAATTAATTTACTGGGTTGAATTCCTTTATTTACTAATTCTGCTACGACAACTGTTGCACGATCAAAAGATAACTTCAAGTTAGTTGCATCGGTGCCAACATCGTCGGTGTGACCAGAAATTTCAACAGTAATCGTTGGATTTTGCTTTAACAATTCATATAGTTTTGTGATTTCCAATGACGAAGACTCAGTTAATTCTGACTTTCCTGTTTCAAAGAAAATATTATTCAGTACGATTTTTTTTCCTTCCTTAATTTGCTGTAAAAGAATTTCCTTTTTAATGATTTTAAATTCAGCTGTGTCAACTACATTAAAGTTCTCAGAGTAAAACAAATACTCTTTTTTACTAACAGTAATTGAATAATTTCGTCCAGGAGTTAAAATGACTACAAATTTTCCAGTACTTGAATTTGAAACATACTCTCCAACAACGATAGAACTATCAATATCTTCAACCAAAATATTAGCCTCTAATGGGGCTTTTGTTTCTTCATTCAGAACGTTTCCAACAAAAGTAATCAAGTTGGAAGTTTTTTCTTGAGGATAATTAACTTCATAAATATCAAAAGAACCAAAACCACCAGGTCGATCCGAACCTAGATAAGCTTTTAAACTAGATGGAGTTTGGATATAATAAAGGTCATTGTATTCAGTATTTATTGGATAACCTAGATTTTCAGGTTTAGACCAAATGCCATCTTCAGTCAAAATAGATTTATAAATATCAATTCCACCAATTCGAGGAGAAAGATTATTAGAACTAAAATAAAGCGATTTACCATCGGGATGCAAAAAAGGCGAATACTCATTTCCAGCGGTATTTATTGTATTTCCTAAATTTTTAGCTGGACTCCAAACCCCTTCTTCATTTTTTCTAGAAATCCATAAGTCATTTTCTCCGTAACCGCCTTCTCTGTTAGAAGCCCAAATTATCGTATTTCCATCTGTTGAAATAGACACTTGTGCATCCCATGCTTTTGAATTAATGGATGATCCCAAGTTAATGGGGTTGCCCCAAGAATTACCAGTTAAAATTGCTCCATAAATATCACAATTACCTAGTCCGTCAGTCTCATTGCAACGACCACAAACAACATATTGACCGTCACCTGTAAAAGAGGCAATTCCATTATTTTTCTTGGTATTTACTGGAGCTCCGAAATTTGCTGGCGTGCTCCATTTTCCTTCAGGAGTTTTGATACAATACCACAAATCTTCATCGTAAACACCTTGTTTGCTTAATCCTCCAGTGCTTCCTTCACGATTCGAAGTAAATAAAAGCATTGATTCATCGGCTGTAACAGAAGGAAAATAATCCGATTCTTTACTATTAATTTTAGCTCCTAAATTACTAACGATAACATTTTCAGGGTTCAATTTTAATTTTACACCAGCTTTTAATTGCTCATTAACTGCTATACTTTGAGTTTTCAATTTTAGAAGTAAATCTTGCTCTTTCTTGCTCAGAACATATTTTTCCAAGGCAAAATCTAACCATTTCACTTCTTTCTCACCGTCACCTAAACTTTTATATGCCAAATACATTCCATAAGGTACTCTGAAATCTAAAGTTGGATTCAATTCCAATGATTTTGTAAAATACTTAATACTATTTAGTTCAGAACTGTCCTTTCCTTCATTAAGATAACTCATCCCTAATTGATAAAACGAAAGCGCATCTTTGCTTTTTGGCGGTTTCATAAATTCAATTGCTTTCAAATAATTTTGAATTGCATACGAGTAATTTTTCTTTTCGTAAAAAGCATTTGCAGCATTCCTGAAATTACGAACATTGATTTCATTTTCATCCAACGTTCCAATTGGCAAAAGTTTATTTAAATCACTTGCGTCATGACCGAGTTGAGATTTCAGTTTTATCACTGCTTTTTGAAACGATTTATCTAAAGCTTTCTTTTCAGCGTCTTCCGCTTTGTAACCCCAATAACAAGTTACAAAAGAAGTGTGTTGACCTTTAACATCGTATTGACTGATTACTTCGCCTTTTTGATTTTTTATAGAAAGTGATAATTCAGTAACTCCTTTTCTATGTCCTACTGGTATTCCAAGTAATGCCGCCGTTCTTAAAGTTCCAAAAGAAGTCAGTGAACAAAAAACAGATAATAAAGGGTTTCGTGAAGCTTTATGAGAAATAACATTTAATTCTGCTATTCCCATGTTATCTTTATCTAAACCCAATGAATCTTTTGCGGAAATTTGAAAAACATTTTTTACCATTTCCTTTTCAAAGAGCATTTTTTCCATAGCATCAATTGAAGATGTGCTGTTCATTCTCAAATCTAGAGGATGAATTTTTGTTGCTAATTTCTCTTGTGAAGGTTTCAAATCCAAAGTAGAATAATTCCTACAACTTGAAAGAAAAAATAAAATAGCTGAAAATAAAAGGGTAGTTTTCCTTAGTCTCATAAAATAGTTAGTTTTTATTGAAAATTGAAGTACAGTAAAGTATCAATTTTTCAAAACTGACTAAAGATAATCAAACAAATTTGAAAACTAGACTTAATATTCCTTTAAAAAAAACTTATAAGAAATCTAAATTGCAAAAAACAAACTAATAAGCACTTGTAGCACCGCCCACATTCTCAATTGGATGCCACGTTGTTTTAATTTCTTGTAAATCTGAAATATAGTGTAAAGACTGAGCTTTTTCTTCCAACCAATTTGCTGAATAATCGAATTTTCGTTTTAAATTTTCAACTGCTAAAATGGATAATTTTGTTTTCGTTTCGTCAGACAAATGTGAAACCAAAAGCGCATTTACATCCATGTGTGAAGCCAAAGTTGGAGCCATTTCTTCGTAGCTTCCCGTTAATATATTCACTACTCCACCAGGTAAATCCGACGAATTTAGTACCTCAGCGAAAGTCACGGCACACAATGGTAATTTTTCCGAAGCCAAAACAACAACTGTATTTCCCCCACAAATCGCTGGCATAATCAAGGATACCAAACCAATTAAAGAAGTGCTTTGTTCAGCAACAATTCCCACAACGCCCATTGGTTCACAACTTGAAAAATTAAAATGCGAGGAGCTCACAGGATTCACTGAACTGATAATTTGATTGTATTTATCGCACCAACCAGCGTAGTAAACAATACGGTCAATGCTCAAATTAACTTCCTTCACTGCGTTTGCTTTCGTTAATCCTTGCTTTGTCAATTCTTCTACGAATTGTGCATGACGACCTTCTAACATTTCTGCAATGCGATACAAAATTTGTCCGCGATTAAAAGCAGATCTTTCCAACCAAGAACCAAAAGCTTTACGTGCTGCAACTACTGCGTTTCTCACATCCTTTTTTGATGACAAACACACATTAGCAAGCGCTTTCCCTTTTTTATCTAAAGGCGTATAATACCTTCCAGATTCAGTTCTCGGAAATTGTCCTCCGATATATATTTTATATG
>RFNX01000368.1 GCA_009926905.1 Flavobacteriales bacterium | reverse complement strand
GAAAATTGATATTGTTTGTTTTAGACTAAAAATTAGTTTGAGTCATTTTTGATTCCTCCATCTTTCCTCCTTTTCCTTATCTTTGAATCATGGTAACACATTCTATCATCATCACTGCCGGAGGAATTGGAAAACGCATGGGAAGCGAAATTCCCAAACAATTCATTGAAATTTGCGGAAAACCAATCTTGTTGCACACTTTAGAGTTGTTTTATCACTTTGATTCAAGTATGGAATTGTTCATCACTTTGCCTGAAGATTGGAAAAGTTATTGGAATGAAATCTTGGAAAATCACACGTGTACAATTCCTCATCAACTGATTTCTGGTGGAGAAGAACGCTACCATTCCATTCAAAATGCACTTCAATTTTGTTACTGGAAAATACATTTCGGTGCATGATGGTGTGCGTCCGTTGGTAAGTCACCAAACCTTGAAAAATTGTTTCGAAGCTTTGGAAAGCATGCAGCTGTGGTTCCTGTTTTGGGCATCAAAGAATCGATTCGTCAGATAGAAAACGGAAGCTCACATGCAGTCAATCGCAATGAATTCAAATTGATTCAAACCCCACAATGTTTTCATGCATCGGTTTTAAAAGAAGCTTATCAGCAAGCATTCCACGAGCGCATCACCGACGATGCAAGTTTGGTGGAAGAGAAGGGTCTTGCAATTCACTTGGTTGAAGGAAATGAAGAAAACATCAAAATCACAACACCTAATGATTTGAGAATTGCCGAGTTATTCATTCAAGATAAATCAATATGATTCAACCCGCACCTTTAAAAAAAGGAGATCTAATTTACATTACAGCTCCAGCGAAATCCATTGATGAAGCAACTATAGCCTTTGCTAAGAACTTTTTTGAAGCACAAGGATTTCGAGTAGAATTAAGTAAACATTGCTTTGGTGCTTTCAATTATTTTTCAGGAACGGATGAAGAACGAGCAGCCGACTTACAAGCTGGAATCGATCACCCCGAAGCAAAGGCAATTTTGTGCGCACGTGGAGGTTACGGTTGTGTGCGAATTGTCGATCAATTGCAGTGGGCAAATATGTTGCGCGAACCGAAATGGTTGATTGGATTTAGCGACATTACCGTTTTTCATCACCGACTTTTCAAATTAGGAGTTCAAAGTATTCATGGAACGATGCCATTAAATTTTGAAAAAAACAGTCCTGAAGCATTGCAAACATTAGTGGAAGCAATTACAGGAAATCAAAAATCGTTGACTTGGAATGCGAATGCAAACAATAGAACTGGAAAAGCGAACGGGAAGCTAATCGGAGGAAATCTCAGTATTTTATATAGTTTAATCGCTACAAGTGACGCCTATTTCTTTGAGGGAAACATTTTGTTTTTGGAAGATTTAGCGGAACATTATTACCATTTAGACAGGATGTTTTTCAGCTTAAGAAAGAGCGGAATCCTTGATAGAATAATTGGTTTGATAATTGGGGGAATGACGGATATGGAAGATACAACCATTCCTTTTGGTATGACAAGCGAAGAAATTGTTTTGCAACATTTTCAATTTCGTAAGATTCCAATAGCTTTCGATATTCCTTCAGGACACATTGACGATAATCGCGCTTTAATTGTTGGAGCTGAGGTAGAATTAGTTGTTGAAAATGAGCTGTCTATACTTAATTATGTAAATTGATTCTAAATAAGAACTAAATTCTCATTGAATTGTTCTAAAAAGTAAATTTGTAACCATTAACAAAAATATTAATATGAGCAATTCTACATTACTAAAGTCTTCTATTGCAAAGAAAGTTGCGATGGCGCTTTCGGGACTTTTTTTGATTTCATTTTTATCGTTGCATTTTTTCATCAATTTCATGTCGGTTTTTAGTGCTGATGTTTATAATTCGATGTCACATTTTATGGGTTACAATCCAGTTATTCAGTTTTTAATGCAACCGATTTTAATTGCAGGTGTTATTTTTCACTTTGTAATGGGTTTTGTCTTGGAATTAAAAAACAGAAGCGCAAGACCAGTTGCTTATGTAAAATTCAATGGTGCAGCTAATTCATCTTGGGCATCAAGAAATATGATTATTTCAGGCTTAGTTGTTTTGGCATTCTTAGGATTGCACATGTATGATTTCTGGGCGCATGAAGTGGTTTATAAATACGTTGAAGTTAACGCAATTGATAGCACAAGATATTATGAAGAGTTAGTAGCGAAATTTGAAAGTCCAATTCGAACAGGATTATATGCAGTAGCATTCGTTTTGCTTGCTTTACACTTATGGCATGGCTTTAATTCTTCGTTTCAGTCGGTAGGATTTAACAACAAATTTTCAAGAAAACTACATACACTAGGATACGCTTTTGCAATTGTAGTTCCACTTGGATTTATTTTCATTGCATTATTTCATCATTTCAATAACTAATAGATTTAAAATATGAATTGAGCATTACTTATAAAACTTTTAAGAAATGCAAAGACATCTTGACGATTAAATACATATCAAAATATGAAATTAGATTCAAAAATACCAGCAGGCCCATTAGCAGAAAAATGGACTGATCATAAAAATCACATGAAATTGGTTGCGCCTAATAATCGACCAAAAATTGATATTATCGTTGTTGGTACTGGTTTGGCTGGAGCTTCAGCAGCAGCATCTCTTGGTGAAATGGGATACAATGTGAAAACATTTTGTTTCCAAGATTCTCCAAGAAGAGCGCATTCAATTGCAGCGCAAGGAGGTATCAATGCAGCAAAAAATTACCAAAATGACGGTGACTCAATTTACCGTTTATTTTACGATACTATTAAAGGGGGTGACTATCGTGCACGCGAAGCAAACGTTCACCGTTTAGCAGAAGTTTCTGGTAACATCATCGACCAATGTGTGGCTCAA
>RFNX01000235.1 GCA_009926905.1 Flavobacteriales bacterium | reverse complement strand
CGGTAAATTGTAGTCTACTTGAATTGTTCCTAACTGCCATTCTCTACCTAAAGCATCTTGCACCATGAAATCCAATTTTGGACCATAGAATGCAGCTTCACCGAACGCCACAACTGTTGGCAGATTCTTCTCTGCTGCAGCTTCAATGATTGCATTCTCAGCTTTTACCCAATTTTCTTCTGCTCCGATATATTTCGCACGATTTGTTTTGTCACGCAAAGAAATTTGAGCTTTGAAATTTTGGAAATCCAATGTTTTCAAAACGTATAACACGATGTCAATTACTTTTTTGAACTCATCCTTCACTTGTTCTTGTGTGCAGAAAATGTGCGCATCATCTTGTGTAAACCCACGTACACGGGTCAATCCATGTAATTCTCCTGATTGTTCGTAGCGATAAACAGTTCCAAATTCTGCAAAACGCGCTGGTAAATCTTTATAAGAACGTGGTTTCGATTTAAAAATCTCACAGTGATGAGGACAGTTCATCGGCTTCAAATAAAACTCCTCGTTTGGATCTGGCGTTTTTATCGGTTGAAATGAATCTGCTCCATATTTCTCATAGTGACCAGAAGTCACATATAATTCTTTGTTTCCAATATGTGGAGTGATTACTTGTTGGTAACCAGCTTTACGTTGTGCTTTCTTTAAGAAATTCTCCAAACGCTCTCTCAAAGCTGCACCTTTCGGTAACCACATTGGCAATCCTTGTCCCACCTTTTGAGAAAAAGTAAACAATTCTAATTCTTTACCTAATTTTCTATGGTCACGACGTTTTGCTTCTTCGACTTTTTCTAAATATTCTGTTAATTCAGAATTCTTAGGGAAAGTGATTCCGTAAATACGCGTTAATTGTTTATTTTTTTCGTCTCCACGCCAGTATGCACCTGCAATTGAAGTCAATTTAACAGCTTTTATAAATCCTGTATCAGGAATGTGTGGTCCACGACACAAGTCAGTGAAATTTCCTTGCGTGTAGAATGTAATTGTTCCGTCTTCTAATTCTGACAACAATTCCAATTTATATGGATCTTGCTTCTCTTCAAAATAAGCAATAGCTTCAGCTTTAGAAATTTCTTGACGTATGAATTGATTTTTTGCTTTTGCCAATTCTTTCATTTTCGCCTCTACTTTTTCCAAATCCTTTTCAGTAATGGAATATTCCATAAAGTCGATGTCGTAATAGAAACCGTTCGTTACAGGAGGTCCGATTGCCAATTTAATACCAGGGAAATGAAACTCCAATGCTTCAGCCATCAAGTGAGCAGACGAATGCCACATGGTTGATTTGCCTTCCGCATCGTTCCAAGTTAGTAGTTGTAAATTACAATCTTCAGTTATCGGTAAATTAGCGTCTTTGACAGTGTCGTTAATTTTTGCTGCTAAAACGTTTCTTGCAAGACCTTCAGAGATACTTGCTGCAATTTGTAGTGCTGATGTTCCCGGTTCATACGAGCGAACGGCACCATCAGGGAAAGTGATTTGCATAATATTAAAAATTTGAGAACAAAGATAATCATTAGCTTTTAACAGCCGTTAGTTCTTTTGATTTTGCTCAATTTTATCTAAAATTCGTTGAATGTCTAAATGAATGTTTCTAAAGCTTAAATTCACTTGTTGTGCGTCCATTTGCACTTCTGGAATTTCTTTTGAAATGTATGCGCTAAACTTCCAAATTTCAATGATATCTGCCGACGAAACGCTAAACGGTTGATACATTGGATTGGAGGAAACTAAAACCAACGATTTACTTTCTTTTAGATTGTTGTAAACGAATTTGAAAACGATTCCTTCACTTTTAGTCACAACAATACAAGGTGTTCCAGATTTTATGTTTGTCCAATCTTGAATGAATTCTCCTATAACAATTGAACCAGATGGAAGTGGTGGCATCGAATCGCCATTGATTGCAAAACCACGGTGTTTTCTTTCTTTGGTTAAGAATGGTAAATTGATGCGTGGTAAATCTTGAATAAATTCTTGATCGGAATAACCACTGACGTAACCTGCACGCGCTTTTTCTGGGATCAATTCAATCAATTCTTCGTTGTTGTTGTCTACAACTGCTGTTAAAACGCGAAGATTCGAACCTTTTGCAGCATCTTTCCATTGATTTTCAAACTTTGTCCAATCTATTTCTGTGAACTCACTAAAATCTTTTTTGATTAAATCGTCAATGCTTAAATCGTGGAATTGACTGAAAGCAATTAAATTTTCTATGTTTGGCAAAGCAACGTCATTTTCGTAACCACTATAAGTAGAACGATTCATACCAAGTGCTTGTGCTACTTCTTCTTGCGACAATGATTTGCGTTTTCTTAATGCTTTGAGATTGCTTCCAACTTTCATTTCAACTTATTTGAAACAAAAATAAAAATAAAATTTTAATTTTTAAGCAAAATAATGATTGAAAATTAATCAACAGGGATTAACTGAAGATTCTTTCTTGTTAACAACTAATAAATGTTTTGCATGACAAATAGAGATTCTTCACAACGTTCGGAATGACTATTGAGTTGGGACTTGGTCGAAAATGTTTCTCATTTTCGACATCTTTCTTTATAGAAAGTCATTTCGACTGAAAAGGAGAAATCTTTTGAAAGAAAAAACTACTGCGCAACAAAGCGATAACGAATGTATCCGTCTTGTTTGGTTGATGCAGTTTCAGATGGATTGAATTTTGAAATACTAGCGTATTTTAAAGCTTGTTCGCGCATGCATTCCGTGGCATTAATACTTTTAGAATCGTCGCAAATGGCACTGATAACTCGCCCAGACTTATCGACTGAAACAAGAACGTAAACTGTTCCACCTGAATCTTGGCCGCAAGTATAGCCTGGATTACGAATGAACCAGTTGTTATTGTCATACGCTGTTCGTCCAGATAAGCTAAAATCAACCATTACATTTCCTGCATATTGATTGTTCTTGCCACTTTGGTTGGAATTGGTTTTATTGGAAGAATTGCTATTATTCGAAGTGGCTGCATTTTTCTTGCGATCTGCCATTTCTTGACGGATTTTCTCGCGTTCCTTCTCCCCTCCTGCTTCGCGAAATAATTGTTTTTCAAAATCTTTAGCGGTTTGTTCAGGATTGGAACTTCCTGCTGACGATGCTTTATTTTCTGACCAATCTTTGAATGATTTTTTGCGTGAATCGTTGGCGTTTTGAGCAATGTTTTTCACTTCGCCTGTCTTTGCTGCAGATTGCTGAATCTCTAACAATTCATTATCAATCTCCAATTCATCTTTGATTTCTACTTCTGCGATGTCCTCTTTAAATGGTTTGATGTCGTCGAATTCGCGAATGGAGGACATGTTGAAGTACATATAAATGAAAATAGTGACAGAAATAGCTGCCATCCATGCAATCATAATACGTTCTTGTCTCGAAAGCGAAAACATTGGTTCATTTATTTTAGATACAACTTAGAACGCAAAAAGTAGTAAGCTGTTTCGTTATCGGTATATAAAGATAAACAATCTCCTTCAAAGACTTTAATTAAATCGTAATGAACAGGCAAAATCAATTCTCCTTTTTTGGAATACAAACCGTATTTTTTACCATTTGAAACCAAGAAGTAATCCGTTTCGAAAGGTTTTACGATGGAAAATGAAGTCGGAATCAACGTTTTAAAATCCTGATCTAAAACGCCTAACATTCCATTTTTTTCGATCAGATAACCAAAATTAGGCAAAGTCTCAATGTTGTCGTATTCCAATGGCAAAATGAGTTTTCCGTTGTAATCGATGATGCCCCATTTTTGATTTTTGAAAATCGGAACTCCTGTAAATACCCGACCCAAACCATCAAATTGTGGTTTCAACACTTCTCGGAAAGTGTTGTCCAATAAGCCAAATTTATTTTTGTAACGATAAATCGCTGTTCCTTTATAAAAGAACGCATTTTCAAACGCTCCGGGGAAAAATTCAATTGGATTTGGAATGATTTTCTGACCAAATTCATTCAAATGAAACAACAAAACTCCTTGTCGTGCTAGAATTTGTTTTCCAACCGCATCGTATTTAGAAAACTCATCGTAAATAGCTTCCACCACTTTTTTACCATCTAATCTTATCAAGCCTTTTTTGCCGTTTAATCCAAATTCGAACAAAGAATCACTAAGTTGTTTCAACGATTCAAAACTTGGAGGAATTTGCCATTTGCACTCCTTGTTAAAAATTCCATAACCTGCTTTAGTTTTTGCGATACAAACTCCATTTTCGAATACGTTAATTTCTTCAAAAACTGCTTCGGTCTTCGGATTCGCATTAATATCTGTTATAACATAGTTACTTTCGGAATTAAATTGAAGTGCAAAAAGTCCATTGCTAAGTGCTAAAATATCATTGAAACGAACAGGTACAATTGCTCTTCCTGAACGGTCAATTATACCGAAACTATCACCAACAATTACAACAGAACGAGCGTCTGAAAATTCAAGAATTTCGTCATATAAAAATTCAATTAAAACTTGATTTTTCTTGTTGATTAAACCGAATTTTTCATTCTTTCCAACAATTGCCAAACCGTCTTGAAAAGCACTCGCTTGATCGTATTGCGGCTCGATAACTACTTTTCCTTCGCTGTCAAAATAACCGAATAAATCGTTGGAAGCAAAAGGATAAAAGGATTCATGAAAAAGTTTTAAGTCTTCTTCAATCTCATTCAAATACGGATAATCGGGATATTTTTCTTTGAAAGCTAGGAAACGCTCGAGAGAATACTCTTTTAAAAACAATTTATAAACCATGCGCCACGCATCTTCATAGTTACTGTTTTCGGGATATTTTTTAGCAAAAGCGTAATAATCTTCAATCTTTCCGCGATTCGTACACAATTCATACAAACGATTTTCAGCATCTACTTTGTGTGGACTTTCGCCACAACACTTCAAAAACGTTTCAAAATCTTCGATGCGACCACGACGAGCAAATTCCAAATATTGATACTCAATAAAATTAAGATTCGCCGCAGCAGCTAAATAAGATGAAGGATATTTTGCTAAAAATTCGGTAAAAGCTATGGATGATTTGCGTGCTTCCGCCTCAGAAAACGCAATGGAATCTCGCAAATGAATCGCTGCTGGAACTAAAACCGACCAAGCATTTTGTTCAATGAATTGAATGAAAATTTCTTCGTTTGGATTCTTTAAATACTTCTCAAAAAAAGCATTGCTTACAGTTTGCTTTAAATCTTGAATTGCCAACGAATCGAAACCTAACGATTTGAGTTTTGTCAATGATTTTGGACTGATCAGTTGAAAATTCGCCTCTGATTGCAAAACAAATTTGTAAGCACTGTCAAGGATGCGGTAATCATTTGTCAGGTACAATTTCGTCAAACCGTAAGAAGCAACTGATGTGTTTTTCTTCAACAACTTGCGAAAAGTCATTTCAGCATCGTAGAAATTTTTCTTTTGTAAGGCGTCAAATGCTTTTTCAATTTTACCTGAAAATGCGGGATATGATATACAAAATATGAATAAAACCGTAACAAAACGCGTCATTTGTTTTCAGTTTTTATAGTACTTTTAAATTAAAGTCAATTTTAATTCTTCGGTCAATTTACAGACAGGAATGGGTTCCATTTTGTGGCGATTGGCAGTATTGTAAGAACGATAAATTTTCAAAACTTCCGTTTCTCTTGCTGACAATTGACTTTCCTCTCCACGGAAATCCATCGCCCATTCTAACTCGGGATAAGTTGCTCCAATTTGTTCTTCGTCGCTTCTTCCGTCGGGCCAAAGACCGTCTGTTGGTTTGGCGATTAATATTGCTTCAATGACATTCAATTCTTTTGCCAATGAAAAAACTTGCGTTTTAGTTAAATCGGCGATGGGGCTTATATCCACCCCACCGTCGCCGTATTTTGTAAAAAATCCAATTCCAAAATCTTCAATTCTGTTGCCTGTTCCTGCCACTATGCAATTATTCGCTTGCGCAATTGCGTATAAAGTTGTCATGCGCAAACGCGCTCGAGAATTTGCCATTGCTAACAATTCTCCTTCCGTATTGAAAGGCATTTTGTCAGAAAACGCAGCAAAAACATCCGTCAAATTGATTTCTAAAGATTCCACATTTGGAAACTTATTTTTCAAATCCAATATGTGTTGGTGCGCACGCTCATACTCAGCTGTTGTTTGGCGAATTGGCATGTTAACCACTACCACTTTTTTGCCCGTTAAGGCACACAATGTCGAAGTTAAAGCAGAATCAACACCTCCAGAAATTCCTACGACAAAACCTTTTGTGTGGGATTTGACTGAATAAGAACTTAACCACTCAACAATATAACTTGCTACAGAATTCAAATTGATTGAATTAAAATAACAATGATATTCTGAAAAGAACTTGACTCATTGTTGATTTATTGGAATAATAAACTTTGTTTGGGTCTTGCAACGTAACATCGGTTGTAGTGAATGTTGTTCTTTTATTATCTTTTCTTTCTAAATATTGAGGTGTAACTCCATAGTAATATCCAGCTTCTAATACCAAACAAGTTGAACCTACAAAATTCCACTCAGCTCCTGCAGAAAGTCCTACAGAACCTTGGTATAAGAATGCTTCACCTGGAGATTTCATATTGTTGTTCTCAACCATTGCTCCGAGACTTCCATTATCGTTAACTTGACCATAATCGTTAAATTTACTAGCAACCAAGAAGCTATTACGGATACCAAATTTTCCGAAATATCTAAAATCTCCTATGAAATCTGTTCTAAACAATAACATCAATGGAACTGAAATATAAGTTGATTTTTGAGTTCTGTCAGTCAAAGAAAAAACGCTCGATCCAGTGCCAGCATCTTCTTGTTTCAAAATGTCAGTATCAGTATATCTATAGTAAGTTGGAACTTTTGTTGAATATTTTTGAGAAGCAAAATCAAAATCAATACCAGTTGAAATTCCTAAATTTTTTGATTTTTTAAAGGCACTGTGCATGATGATACCGATACTAAAATTTCCTCCAATTCCATTTGCTTGCATTCTTGTTGTTCCTAAAGACAACAAATTCATTCCAAGGTTTGTCGTAAGACCTGCTTGCACTCTTTTGTCAGCTGCAGTTTCTGCAACAGTTTGAGAAAACGTGAATCCACTTACAAGCAAAAATGCTCCTAACATTTTAATTTTGTTCA
>RFNX01000261.1 GCA_009926905.1 Flavobacteriales bacterium | reverse complement strand
TCTTTTTTCGTTGGTTTTCCATCTGTTTCACGGTAAACGCGTTGCGCAGATTGATAGTTTTTGAATTTTTCAATTTCTTCAATAGGTGTGATGTCCACAACATATTCGCCGACAAGCGCAGCACCGACACGTTTATCCAAGAAATTCAACACTTTATATGAAAAAACAGCTGAGTTTTTGTGAAAGTGAATGATGTCGCCGAGCTTCACTTCTTTGGCTGGTTTTACGTTTTCACCGTTGATTTTTATTTTGCCTTTAGCTATCAATTCGGTTGCAATCGAACGTGTTTTTGCCAAGCGTACCGACCAAATGAATTTATCCCACCTCAATTTCATGTTGCACCTTTTTTGGAAGAGATTCAAAAACCAATTGATACGAGTGCTCAATTAATTCCATTAGTAATTTATCATCAACGTCAGAGTACAATTGTACGGTATTCCAATGCTTTTTACTCATGTGATAACCTGGCTGAACCGCCATGTACCTTTCACGCAATTCAACAGCTTTTTCAGGATCACATTTTAAATTGATGGAATTGAATTCAACAACATCTGCTAAGGCAAACATTTTTCCACCGACTTTTAAAACAAGTGTAGTCTCGTTAAAAGGAAAGGTTTCTGCGACGCCCTTTTTTGCTAGACAAAAATCACAAAAGGAATCGAAAGTCATGCTAATTAATGAATTGCAGGAGCGAAATCTTTAGTTCCAAGATCGTACAACATTTTCGTGTGGTCTTTCAACGCTCCGTAAAATGTTTTATACGAATTGTAAGGTAAATTGAATTCTTCTGCCGTTTCTTTCACAATTTTGGAAATTTTGTTGTAGTGAATGTGGCAAATATTTGGAAACAAATGGTGTTCCACCTGAAAGTTCAAACCTCCAACATACCAAGAAAACAAACGCGCTTTTGGAGCAAAATTAGCCGTGTTGTACAATTGACTTACTGCCCAATCTGCTTCAATATTACCCGATGAATCTGGCACAGGATAATTAGATGAAGGTACTACATGTGCCGGTTGGAAAATTGCCGCCAAAGTTAAGCCTGCAATGAAATGCATCACGATAAAACCGATTAGCGTTACATACCAAGTAGCTGGACTTAATGTGAATGGAAGAATGACAAACACAGTTCCGTATATCACTTTACTCGCTAAAATATTCAGCATGTGGCGTCTGTAAGAAATCCCTTGTGTTTCAACTAAGCCCATTTTTTTATAACGAGCTGCTTGATTAAAATCTTTCGTAACGAACCATAAAAACGTCATCAATCCATAGAAAAACCAAGCATAAATGTGTTGAAAACGGTGAATTCTAAAACGTTTTTTATGTGGTGAAAATCTTAAAAGAAACGTTGGAGGATCGATGTCTTCGTCCATATCTGTAACATTTGTATAAGTGTGATGTAAGACATTGTGCTGAATTCTCCAATTCGCATCGTTTCCTCCTAAAAGAATTAATACATTTCCAACTATTTTGTTGATTGTTTCGTTGCGAGAATAAGCTCCATGATTTGCATCGTGCATAACAGATAGTCCGACACCAGCCATTCCAACACCCATCAAAACCCACATTAAGAAATAAACCCACCCACTAAGATTTGAGACAAATAAAACACCAAAAGGCACTAAATACAACGCCAACAATGCAATGGTTTTAAACACCATAGATGCATTTGCGTGACGTGTTATATTCTTGGTTTTAAAGTAGTCATTTACGCGTTGACGAAGTACTTTATAGAATTCTGAATTGTGATCTTTGGAGAAACTAATATTTTGATAAGCCATAATATTGTATATAATAAGTTTGTAAAAGTAACGAATAAACAGCAAAATAGTTTTAACTTGGCGAACGTTAACAGATTAAGGTGATAAACCAAGCCTTGTAAGGTGCAATATTTGTAGTAGAATCCTTGCTGTTGCATCAAATCTGTGTGGTTTCCTTTTTCTACAATTTTTCCTTTCGATAACACAATAATTTCATCTGCATTGCGCACTGTACTCAATCGATGTGCAATCACAAAAGAAGTTCTGTTTTTCATCAGATGTTCCAATGCTTCTTGCACCAATTTTTCAGATTCTGTGTCAAGTGCTGAAGTAGCTTCGTCAAGAATGAGAATTTTTGGATCTTTATAAATCGCTCGCGCAATGCTAATGCGTTGTTTTTGTCCGCCTGAAAGTTTGTTGCCGCGTTCGCCAATTACCGTATCGTAAGCGTTTTCAAGTTCGATGATGAAATTGTGTGCATTGGCAATTTTTGCTGCTTCTTTCGCTCGTTCCAAATCCGGATTTGCTTCACCAAAAGCGATGTTTTCCAACACAGAAACGTTAAATAATATTGATTCTTGCGAAACGATGCCAATCAAACCACGTAAATCCATGATTTTTAAATCGCGCACATCCACATTATCTACAAAAATAGTTCCACTCGTAACGTCGTAAAATCGCGGTAACAAATCCATCATTGTCGATTTTCCACTTCCAGATTCGCCCACAATTGCAATCGTCGCACCTTTTTTAACTGTAAGATTAATGTCGTTCAAAACAGGTTCATCGCCATATTTGAAATGTACATTACTGAATTTAATCTCGGATTTGAAATCGTGAACTGCAATCGCATTTTCTCTTTCGATGATTTTTTCATCTGCGTTCAACACTTCATTGATTCTGTCTTGTGAAGCGCGTGCTTTCGTCATGTTCGCCATGTTGTTGGAAACACTTTGAATTGGTCGAAGCAATTGCGAAAACACAATCACGAAAGTCAAAAACACTTCTCCAGTCAAGGCTTCTTTGTCAGCATCTAAAATCATTTTTCCACCAAACCACACCAAGCTCAACATGACTGCAGCGCCCAATGTTTCATTTAACAAAGGAGATAAATCGCGTTTACGAAAGGTTTTAGTAACTAATTTCTGATGACGTAAATTGATGCTTTGAAAGTTGATGAAAAATTGCGGAATCGCATTAAAAGCTTTAATTATGCGAATTCCACCCAAACCTTCTTCCATTGCAGAGAACAAAAACCCCAATTGCTCTTGTCCTTTTTTCGCTGTACGTTTCAAACTTTTCCCAATGCGCGAAATCACAAATGCAGAAATGGGCAATAAGAAAAACGAGATGATTGTTAAATCTGGACTAAGATAAATCAAAGACGCCACGTTGATAATAATTGCCAATGGTTCGCGGAAAATCAATTCTAACAAACTCACAACGGCCACTTCAATTTCGCCAACATCACTGTTCATGCGCGCCATCAAATCGCCTTTTCGCTCATTCGAATAATACGAAAGTGGTAATTCCAACGACTTCAAAAATAAGGCATCGCGCACGTCTCTCACAACAGCCATTCGCAATTCAGATTGGTACCAAACCGCACCGTAACGAAATAAATTCTTAAGAAAAAACGCACCTAAAACGGAAATACACACAAAAAATAAAGCGTCTTTTGGATCGTGTTTTACCAATTCATACATCCAATAATTGTAGTAATCTTTCAAATAGTCAAAAAAAGCAAAGTAATTACCCGAGAATTTTGGACGTAAAACCACGACTAATTCTTCCGGCTTTCTGAAAATCAATTGCAAAACAGGAATGAAGAGAATCAGTGAAAGCAAGTTAAAAATCACAAATAACAAATTGCACAAAACAACGATTAAGGCCGTTCCTTTGTACTTAAATGTGTACCGATATATCTCTCTGTAATAGTTCAATGTTTTGCAAAGATACATTTTGTCTTTACTCAATGAATTTAATTTATTGAACCACTTACATCTACTTTATTCGCTGAGGAAAATTTATGCATAAAAAAAGCCCAACTTTCGCTGGGCTTCTAATTAAAATTTTGAAAAATTATCTTTTGAAAATCTTCCTTGGTAAGTTTTTGTGTTGTCAGTTAAACGAATCATGTAAGTTCCGTTTGTCAACGACTCAACATTGATTTCATTATTGTTTGATACACCAGCTTTCACTGTTGCACCTAACATGTCGATGATTTCAAAAGAAGCATTTTCAATTGTACTAATTTTAATAATTTCTGTTGCAGGGTTTGGATATGCTGAAATTGTTACAAAATCAGTTGCTTCGTTTATTCCTGATGTTGGCAATAAAACAGCATCTATAACGTGCACAACTCCATTGTCTGCTTCAACGTTTGCTGTTGTAACGTTTGCATCATTGATTTTAACACCATTTGTAATATCAACAATCACATTGTCTCCATTTAACATTGTTACGTTTCCGTTTGTTAAACTACTTGCCACAATATTTCCCGGAGTTACATGGTATAATAAGACATCTGCTAAATTTGGCAAAGCTAAGATTCCATTAAGGTCTGTTCCAAGCGCTGTTGCAAGGTTATCAAAAGCTGCATTTGTTGGAGCGAAAACTGTAAGTTCAATAAATGGATCTGATACTGCAGGTAATAATTCAGCTTTAACAACTGCTGCAACTAAAGTAGAAAATCCTCCATCAATTGCTTTGTCAGCAACCGTTTCAATTGGTAAAACAACTTCATCAATAACGTGAACAACACCATTATCTGCATCAACATTTGGAGTAGTAACTTTTGCTTGATTGATATATACATCTCCTGTTGTTGTTTTAGTTAATTTCAATGTATTCAATGTGCTTAAAGGAGCAACTATTTGACCATTAGTAATAGCAGCAGCTAAAACTTCTGAACCTAAAACATGGTATTTTAATATTTCTCCTAATTGTGGTAGAGCAAGGATTCCATTAATGTCAGTTCCAAGAGAAGTTGCTGCAGCATCAAAAGCTGCATTTGTTGGTGCAAATACCGTTAATGTTGCAAATGGTTCTGATAGAGCAGGTAGTAATTCTGCTTTTACAACTGCCGCAACTAATGTTGAGAAACCAGCATCAATAGCACGGTCAACAACAGTTTCACCAGGTAAAACAACTTTGTTTAATACATGAATGATGCCATTGTCAGCACCATCAACATCAGGTGTGGATACAAGTGCATGATTAACATAAACTGAACCTGTAGTTGTTTTAGTTAATTTTAATGTGTTCAATGTGCTTAATGGAGCAACTATTTGACCGTTTGTAATTGCTGAAGAAATAACTTCTGTACCTAATACGTGATATTTTAAAACATCAGCTAAATTTGGTAGTGCTAATAAACCATTAATATTAGTTCCTAATTCTGATGCTAATTCATCAAAAGCCGCATTTGTTGGTGCAAAAACTGTTAGTTTAGCCAAAGGATCTGTTAATGCTGGTAATAATTCTTTCTGGGTTACAGCAGTAGCCAATGTTGTGAAACCGTTCAATACAGCGATGTCAACCACAGTTGTTACAGGTAATAAAACTTTATTTACAACGTGTACAATTCCATTATCTTTAGTGATGTCAGCTGTTGTGACGTTTGCTTGGTCAGCATAAACACTTCCAGTAGAAGTTTTCGTTAAATAAATTGTACCTGGAGTTGTTGTGTTAAGTGAATTTGCTACTTGACCGTTTGATATTGCAGAAGAACTCACTTCTGTTCCCAAAACATGGTAAAGTAAAATTCCTGAAAGGTCAGGTGATAGTAATAATTGAGACGGTGTAAGTCCTAAAGCTGTAGCAAGTGCATCAAATGCAGCATTATCTGGAGCGAAGACAGTTAATGTTGCCGTTGGATTTTGCAATGCAGAAACTAATCCTGCTTGAATAACAGCAGCTTTCAATGT
>RFNX01000433.1 GCA_009926905.1 Flavobacteriales bacterium | reverse complement strand
AAGAACAAAAAGTTATGAGTTTGCTTTAAATTCAGTTAGGATTTGTAAAGATTTAATAGAAAAAAGAGAATATATTTTGAGTAAGCAATTAATAAGGTCTTCAACCTCAAATGGAGCTAATATAAGAGAGGCAAATTATGCCCAAAGTACCAAAGATTTTATTCACAAACTATCCATTTCTTTGAAGGAATGTGATGAAACTCAATATTGGTTAGAACTTTTATATGATTCAAATTATTTAGATGAAGTTGGGTTCAAATCACTCCATCAACAATCTTCAGAAATTAAAAGAATGCTTTCAAGTAGCATATTAACCTCAAAAAAGAATCTTGAGAAAAATTAATGAATTATTTAACTTTTAACTCTTCACTCTCAAGTTTTACATTATAAATTATGACTTTAAAATTATCCGGTCTCGAACCACTCATAGTTACCCCACATAGCAATTTTGTGAATGTCGGAG
Organism: Flavobacteriales bacterium; assembly: GCA_009926905.1. Lineage (GTDB taxonomy): Bacteria > Bacteroidota > Bacteroidia > Flavobacteriales_D > Crocinitomicaceae > UBA952. The sequence goes on along the minus strand of RFNX01000433.1, from coordinate 9,262 downwards.
AACGTACAAATGTTACGGGCTCAAAAGCATTTTTACGCATGATCAAAGAAGGAGATTTTGAAGCGGCATTGGCAGTTGCAAGGGACCAAGTAGAAGGTGGTGCGCAAATCATCGATGTCAATATGGACGAAGGGATGATTGATGGAAAAGAAGCGATGGTGAAATTCCTGAATTTAATTGCTTCTGAACCAGATATTTCACGTGTTCCGATTATGATAGATAGTTCCAAATGGGAAATTATCGAAGCAGGTTTGAAATGCATTCAAGGAAAAGGGGTAGTAAATTCCATTTCTTTGAAAGAAGGTGAAGCAAACTTCATTTACCAAGCAAAAACAATAAAACGTTACGGTGCAGCGGTAATTGTAATGGCTTTTGATGAAAATGGACAAGCAGATTCCTACGAACGACGCATTGAAATTTGTAAACGTTCGTACGATATTTTGGTTGATGTGGTTGATTTCTCCAAGGAGGACATTATTTTCGACCCAAATATTTTTCCTGTTGCAACAGGAATGGAAGAACACAATAATAATGCTTTAGATTTCTTCCGTGCAACAAAATGGATTCGTGAAAATTTACCTGGTGCACATGTAAGTGGAGGTGTTTCAAACGTATCTTTCTCATTTAGAGGAAACAACAAAGTTCGTGAGGCAATGCATTCATCATTTTTGTATCACGCAATTTCAAACGGTATGGATATGGGAATTGTAAATCCCACGATGTTGGAAGTTTATTCTGATATCGATAAAGAATTATTGGAATTTGTTGAAGACGTGTTATTGAATCGCCGATCGAATGCAACTGAGCGTTTATTAGAATATGCAGAAACGGTAAAAGGAGACGGTAAGAAAAGAGAAATCGATTTGTCCTGGAGAAATGTTTCCGTTCAAGAGCGTTTGAGTCATGCCTTGGTGAAAGGTTTGGTAGAATTTATAGACGAAGATGTAGAGGAATGTCGCATGTTGTACAAACGTCCGATTGAAGTGATTGAAGGTCCTTTGATGGATGGAATGAACATCGTTGGAGATTTGTTTGGAAGTGGAAAAATGTTCTTACCACAAGTTGTGAAATCAGCGCGTGTAATGAAAAAGGCTGTTGCTTATCTGTTGCCTTTCATTGAGGCTGAAAAAGATGGTGTGAGTTCTTATGCTGGAAGAATTTTGATGGCGACTGTTAAAGGTGATGTTCACGATATTGGAAAAAACATTGTAGGTGTAGTGCTTGGTTGTAATAACTACGAAGTGATTGATATGGGAGTGATGGTTCCAGCTGAAAAAATCATTCAAAAAGCAATTGAAGAGAATGTCGATGTGATTGGATTGAGCGGTTTGATTACGCCTTCTTTAGACGAAATGGTGCATCTTGCAAAAGAAATGGAGCGAGCGAATTTCTCGATTCCGCTTTTGATTGGTGGAGCGACAACTTCTAAAGTGCATACTGCTGTTAAAATAGATCAGTATTATACAAAAGGACAAACAGTTCATGTTTTGGATGCTTCACGTTCTGTAACGGTTGTGGAGAGTTTATTGGGACCGAAAAAAGACAATTTCATAAAAGAATTGAAAGCAGAATATATTCGTGTAAGAGAACATCACGAAAAACATAGAGGTGCAAAAGAATTATTAAAATTAGCTGTAGCTCAAGCAAATAAATTAAAAATTGATTTCAAAGAATCGGATATTACGAAACCAAGTTTTTAGGACATCAATTATTTTCAAATATCCCTTTAGCAGAAATTGTTCCTTTTATCGATTGGACACCTTTCTTTCAAACATGGGAATTACATGGTCGATATCCAAATATTTTGACAGATGAAATAGTAGGTGAGGAGGCAACAAAATTATTTGCAGACGCGCAAGAAATGTTGCAGAAAATTGTGAATGAAAATTGGTTAGAAGCAAGAGCTGTTGTTGGTTTATTTCCAGCAAATTCTGTAGGTGATGATATCGAAATTTATGCAGATGAATCAAGAAATGAAGTTATTTACAAACAAATTACCTTACGTCAACAAACGAAGAAAACAGCTGGTCAACCAAATTTAGCTTTGGCAGATTTCATTGCACCAAAAGAAAGTGGAATTAAAGATTACATCGGTGGATTTGTTGTTACAACAGGTATTGGTTTAGACGAACATGTTCAGCGATTTGAAGCTGATCATGACGACTATAATTCCATATTAATCAAAGCATTAGCGGATCGTTTGGCAGAAGCTTTGGCTGAATATATGCACCAAGAAGTTCGAAGAAAACATTGGGGCTATGCAGCAGATGAAACGTTGACAAATGAAGAATTAATCAAAGAAACGTATCGTGGTATACGTCCCGCACCAGGTTATCCTGCTTGTCCAGATCATTTGGAAAAAATTGGTTTATTTGAAATTTTAGATGCAACCGAATTGACAGGTGTTTCTTTAACTGAAAGTTTAGCCATGTTGCCAGCATCTTCTGTTAGTGGTTGGTATTTTGCACATCCTGACGCTAAGTATTTTGGATTAGGGAAAATCACAAAAGAGCAAGTTGAAAATGTGGCGCATAGAAAATCTACAGATTTTGAAGTTATTTCAAAATGGTACAATTCTGTTGTTTCTGATTACTAAGATTTGTGCTTTCATTGTAAAATAAGTGCATCTATTATTTGGATTTTTACGTCAGTTTAATAACTTTACGTTCCTAAACCAAAACTGAATGCGAAATTTACTTTCCATAAGCATAATATTCTTAGCTTTTATTTCTTTTAGTCAAGTTCCTACCGCAAACTTTACCGCAACACCAACAGTAGTTTGTGTGGGTGACCAAGTTTGTTTCAACGGAAATCTTTCATCTACAAATGGAGGTCCAGCAATAACAACTTATACATGGGATTTTTCGGATGGTCCTCTTCAAAATGGAGTTACAACTTGCCATACGTTTTCAACTCCTGGTCCAAAACAAATTACATTAATTGTTACAAATGCAAATGGTCAGGCAGATGGAGAGGTGAAGCCAGCCTATATTACAGTGAATCCAAAACCAACGGCTGCTTTTAACGTTGCTGGTCTTGGTTGCACGGTTCCATTAACTTTGGTTTTTAATAACACAAGTTCACCAGGAACAAGTACCTGGAATTTTGGTAATGGAACTCCTAATTATATTGGTACAAACCCTCCTTCACAAACATATACATCTGCTGGAACTGTTAATATAAATTTGACTGTTACAGACTCAGGGACTGGATGTTCAGCAGATACAACACAATCAATTGTTGTATCAAATTATCAAGCTGGTATATCTGCTCCAGCAACAGCTTGTGTTGGGGAAGTGATTAATTTTAGTGATAATTCAACTGCAGGAGTAAATACTTGGACTTGGAATTTTGGTACAGGAACAAGCACTATCGAAAACCCAACTTTTACTTACAATACACCGGGAACTTATATAATTCAACTTGAATCTCAAAACACAAATTCAGGTTGTTCAGGAATTACAACACATACGATCACAATTCAACAATTACCAGTTCCTTCATTCACTGCATCACCGCTATCAAATTGCGCGCCTGCAACAATTACATTTACAAATACATCACCTGCAGGAACAGGCTTTTTTTGGAGCTTTGAAAATAGTGGTTCAAATCCTGTAACTTTTGCTGGACAAAATCCTCCTCCACAGGTTTACACTGCAAACGGCACTTATAATGTTTCCTTAACAATGACCACTCCGAATGGTTGTGTTGGAACTACTACATTAAACGATTATATCAATATTACAAATGTTCAAGCACTTTTTCAAGCAGATGTAACAGGAGGTTGTAGTCCACTTACTGTTGATTTTACGAGTACTTCAACAACACCAACACCAACAAATCCAATTGTTTCTTGGCAGTGGAACTTTGGAGATAATCAGACATTTAACGGACAAAATCCCCCACCGCATGTATATCAAGTCGGAGTTTACGATGTGACTTTGGTAGTTACTGCTCAATCAGGTTGCAAGGACACCTTAGTTATTGGAAATTATATTACGGTAGGAGATATTGATTCATTAAATTTTTCAGTTGACACTCTTGTAAATTGTATTAAAACAGATTTTGCATTTACTTCTCATGTGGTTACAAATCCATTAACACCTGCGCCAGATGAAATCACTTATGAATGGGATTTTACAGACGGAACTTCAACAGAAGAAAATCCTAATTACCAATTCACCTCTGATACAGGATATTTTGATGTGAGTTTAGTCGTGAATTTCAGAGGTTGTGAACGAACCATTCAATACGATTCTTTGATAAAAATCAATGCCCCAATATCGAATTTTAATCCAGCAACTACACTCTTTTGTAACCCTGGAAGTTTACCGGTTACACTCAACATTACCGATCAAGCAACACATGGAGTGCTTTCAGATGATGTATTAATGACATGGAAATGGGGTGATGGAACACCAAATACAGTTTTGGATGACCCCGATTTAGATGATTCTGATTTAGGGTCAACCTCGCACCAAATAAGTAATTACGGAACTTATACCGTCGAACAAGTCATACATAATTATACAACGGGTTGTTCCGACAGTACAACACGAGTTATTGATGTTTCAACTGTTACTGCTAGTTTTGCAACAAGTAACGACTCTATTTGTCAAGGTGATTCGTTGTTCATGTTTGATGCAAGTTCAACTTGGTTGAATCAACCAACACCACACCCACTAGATACTTGGGAATTTGCGATGGGAAATTCAGCAGTTGTTAGTATGGGTGATACAGCTAATTATGTTTATACAACTCCAGGTGTTTATACTATAACCCTTACTGCAACTAACAGTGTAGGCTGTTTAGATTCGACAACGCTTCCCATCACAGTGCTTGCGCCTCCTTTTGCAGTATTAAATTCAGATGTTGATACTGGCTGTTCTCCTTTAACAGTAAACTTTTCAAACGGATCGATTTCACTAAATGGTTTGCCTTTAAGTTCTTTTGATTTTACTTTTTCTGATGATAACTCAACTACAACTGTGAATTCAGTAAGTACTCCTGTGAGCCATGTCTTTCTTGGTGAAGGAGTTTATTTTGCTGAATTAGTTGCACGCGATCAGTTTGGTTGCATTTCACCGACAGCATCTTTGCCCATTACAATAACAAGACCCTTTGCATTTTTTACAATAAACAATATTGTTTGTAATAAAGATACAATTCAAACAGTTAATTCTTCATCGGGAATTGCTCCATTAACTTATCAATGGTCATTGGATGGTGTAATTGTTTCAACTGCTCAAGATACAGCAGCTTTGTTTACTGAAGAAAATGTTCCTGCAGGACAAACAAGCGCAACACATGTACTAGAATTAATTGCAACAGATGCAAATGGTTGTAAAGACACGATAAGCAATCTCATTACCGTTTCAATTCCAACAGCAATTCCTACGTATGTTTTCACAGGAGCCTCACAAGATGCACAAGGAAATTTTACTTGTCCCCCAGTTCTCGGAAACTTTTCCGATTCTTCCATTTCATTTGGTTCGATTACAAATTGGTCTTGGTTTTTAGGGAATAGCTCAAGTGCACAAACGTTGCAAAATCCAAGCTCTACTTTTGTATTTTCAGGTTGCTATGATTTAAACTTTAGTGTTACTGACCAATATGGTTGTGTGGATGATTCGTTGATCAATGATTATATATGCATAGGTGGCCCACAAGGAGTACCAAGTGTTTCGCAATCTTCAGGTTCTTGTCAACAGAGTGCACAATTTGAAATTGCGAATGCTCAAAACATTTACAGTGTTGTTTGGACAATGGGAGATTCTAATACTGTTATGGATAGTTTAGATTTTACTTATCAATATGCTACTGGAGGTATTTATTCACCGAGCGTAATTATTTATGACAGTTTAGGTTGTAACGTGGTTTTTAATGATTTACCCGATGTTACGGTTGTAAATTCAGGATTAACGGCTTCTTTTACCGCTTCACCTAATCCAGTTGAACAAGATGCAGCAATTGTATTTGTAGATCAATCAGTTTCAGCTTCCAACTCAATCATTAATTGGAATTGGGATTTTGGAAATGGTGCTTCGGTAAATTCTGCAACAAATGCTAATCAGAGCTATGCTTATCCTGCTAACGGTCCTTTCACAGCGATATTGACAGTTACTGATGCTTTGGGTTGTTTTGCGACCTACGAAGTTCCAATACTTGTCAAAGATCCACAAATATGGGTTCCTAATGTTTTTTCTCCAAATGGGGACGGTGCAAATGACTTATTCAATTTACCATTTGATGGATTCAAAGAGTTTCATGTCACAATTTTTAATCGTTGGGGAAATGAAGTTTGGGATCGTGACAGAGATAGCTTAATGCCATTGTTACTTTGGGACGGAACAGATAATGGTGCTTCTTATTGTACCGATGGAGTTTATTTCTATCATTTGACAGGTGAAATGAAGGCAGGTACATTGGTTGATAAGCAAGGTTTTGTTACCTTAATTGATTCAAAATATTAACCCTTCATCTTTCGATTCATAGCCTTCATCAATGGTTTGAGGATTATTTTCAGCAGCAGCTACCGCTAATTGGTCGCAACGTTCATTTTCTAGATGTCCAGCATGTCCTTTAACCCAAACGAACTTTAGTTCAAATTGTGAATGAAGTTCAAGATAACGCAGCCAAAGATCTTTGTTCTTTTTACCTTTAAATCCTTTCTTTACCCAACCAAAAACCCAACCAAGCGTGATGGAATCAATTACGTATTTTGAATCTGAATAAACAGTAACTGGAATTTTGGTGGTTTTCAAGCTTTCTAAGCCAACTATAACTGCCAATAATTCCATGCGATTATTAGTCGTGAGACGAAATCCTTGAGAAATTTCTTTGACTTTATCATTGAATTTTAAAATTGTTCCAAAACCACCTGGACCTGGATTGCCTCTAGAAGAACCATCTGTATATATGCGTATCATTTCTTTTGTTCGTATTTCCAATTTCTTGATTTACCTTCAAGTAACCATTCCATCATTGTTTCAATGCGTTTAATGCGCGTTGCTTCAGTTTTAGCCTCATTTATCCAAGCGAAGTATTCTTTACGATGAGAAGGAGAAAGCGCATCAAATTTTTCAGCCTGTTTTGGGTAAGAACTGAAGATTTCAGGTAAGTCACAACTTTTTAAATCGACGGTAGCTTTCTTTTCCCTAGCAATTGTTTTTGTACTTCCACTTTCAGAAAGTAGAATGGCAGCACGTATGTACTTTATAAGAATTTCAGTATCTGGTAAATCCTCAATAGACTTAATTTTTCCCAATTGGCCCATACCTGTATCTCCAACTTTATTAAGAATACCAACAGGATCTTCTAAACTTGCCCCAAGCCAAAAACCAAAACTACAATGTTGTTTGAAAGCACTGAAACTGCAAATAATTTGCCCTTTATAAGTATAATTAGGAAAACTCCATTTAATAGTTTCCTCCATTTCAGGTTCAGCCACTTCAATAATTTCTCTTAAATGATTCAAAATCGGTTGAGCAAAAGAAGCAGCGTTCAAAATAAAAGCATCAACTTTAGGATTCTTCTCCATTTTCAACATGTAATAAATGTAATAATCTATGAACTAATGGCGATAAAAATACAGCAACAGTTGTTAAAAAAATCACACCAGAAAAAATAGAATAAATCGAAGCAAATATTTTTGCTGTATCTGTTTCTAATCGATCTACGGGCCCCATACCAGTGAGTATCATTGAAGCATTTAGCAAACTGTCAATCCAACCTAAATTCGCTAAATAATGATAGCCTAAAACTCCGATTCCCAATGAAAAAACAAGTAATAGTAGAGCATACAACCCATACAGAAGCATACGTTTAACAAAGTCTTTTACAGAAAGGACATTTCTATTTCTTATAACTTTTTTCATGCCTTTTTTCGATTGGGATTTTTATTCAAAAACGCTGTCCAAGAATCGCCTCCCGATTTATTATGTTCACCAACACCCTTTGAATAGTAATGACAAACAGCTACAGCAAGTCCATCTGTTGCATCTAAATATTTAGGCATATCTTGAAAATTCAATAATTTTTGAAGCATGATTGCTACTTGTTCTTTAGAAGCGGCACCACTTCCTGTTATGGATTGTTTGATACGTCGTGGCGAATATTCTTCAAATGGAATATTGTGGTTCAGGCAAGAAGCAATTGCCACACCTTGAGCACGTCCTAATTTCAACATCGATTGAACGTTTTTTCCAAAAAATGGAGCTTCAATAGCCATTTCGTCAGGCTTGTATTCTTGAATTAAACCATTGAGTCGGTCCAAGATACGTTTCAGTTTATCCGGTTGATTTGCCAACTTATTCAACTGAATAATTCCAAAGTTCAACATCGACATTTTACCATTCTTCACATGTATAATTCCATACCCCATTACAGTAGTCCCGGGGTCAATTCCAAGAATTATCTTATCTTCAACCATTCAAACTTATTTTCGTTGTTTAAAACTAAATATTTTCGGTCGATAATTCTGTTTTTGCTCAAAGGAATTGTGTTTTCAGTATTGGTTTATTTACTGTATTCACGTTTGCATAAACTTAATTGGAGTGAGAATCAATTCAAAAATTTTGATGTAATCCCTTTCATTCTTTGCTTTTTATTGGTTCCACTAAATTGGTATTTAGAATGGATAAAATGGGAATTATTAGTGAAATCTATCAATGAAGAGAATAATCCAAATAAGCTAGCAGCATTCGTTTCTGGAATAGTTTCTTCTTTTTTAACACCTGCTTTTAGTGGCAATTTTTTGGGACGAATCATTTATTTCGAATCAAATAAGCGTTGGAAATTGACGGTTTATTCAATGGTCGCTAATTTTTCTCAATTTGCTATAAGTATGGTTTTTGGCGCTTTGGCAGGAATTGTACTTTTACAAGAAAAAACGTATTATTTTGGTAAAAACAGCAGTTGGATTTTTGGCTTAGTTGCAATCAGTTCAGTTCTTATTTATTTTTTCGGAGAAACTTTTGCTGCACCTGTCAAAATTCAACGCATTCAATCTATGGTGTTATTAGTCAAAAAAGGACCTTCTCGCATCAAAATAATTGGATTTTCCTTTTTGCGATATTTGGTTTTTTTATTGCAATTTTCTCTCGCATTATCAGTTTTTGGAGTGCATTTCGAATGGATAAGCATTTTATGGATTGCTCTTGTCTATATGGCTGTAACACTTACGCCGTCTCTGTTTTTTGGTAAAATTGTTATGCGTGAATCAATAGCAGTAAGTATTTTAAGTTTAGCTGGAATTGCAACT
>RFNX01000640.1 GCA_009926905.1 Flavobacteriales bacterium | reverse complement strand
GCGTTAATTTTAAGCAGAATAATTTCATTTCATTCAAGCACAATGAGTACTTGGCTTTCAGCTTCCAAAAATCAATTTCAACTCTTAAAAGATGGGGTTCTAAATTTAATTTTTCCAGAAACATGCGTCAATTGTGAAACCGAATTAACCACTCAGGAAAAAGAAGTTTGCTTTGCGTGTTGGGATAAAATTCAATTCACCTACTTTGAAGGATTTCAAGAACCAAGCTCATTGGATAAATTATTTTGGGGACGCGTAGAATTAGAAGGAACTTATGCCTTGTTTTATTTTCAACGCGGACGTACCACTCAAAAATTATTGCATGCTTTGAAATATCAATTCAAAGGTGAATTAGCGACTTATTTGGGTAAAATAGCCGCCGAACGACTGGAAACCCATCCTGTTTTTAAAGATGTTGAAGCGCTGATTCCCGTTCCATTGCATTCCAAAAAGGCTTTTATTCGTGGATATAACCAAAGTGAAAAAATCGCAAAAGGTATCGCTGCTGTTTGGAACATTCCAATTGTGGGACACGAAGTACTAAAAACGAAACACACAGAAAGTCAAACGCGAAAAGATCAGTTTCAACGTTGGGACAATGTTTCGTCGATTTTTAAAGTGCAAGGAAAACTTTTAGAATACAAACACATTGCTTTAGTAGATGATGTCATCACGACTGGCGCAACTTTAGAATCATTGGCGAAAGAATTAAAAGCTGCAAACCCAAACATTCAAATAAGTATCATTAGCTTAGCGCTGGCAAAATCGTAATGGAACAAAAGAAATTTTTAATCATCGGTGCAGGATTGGCGGGGACAACCTTGGCGCATGAATTATTGAAGGCCAGACAACAAGTTACTTTGGTGGACAAAGGAGAAAATCATGCTACTGCTATCGCAGCTGGAATGGTGAATCCAATGGTTTTCCGACGAATGAACAAGTCATGGCGCTTGGATGAATGTATGCAAGATGCTGTTCCTTACTATTTAAAATTGGAGGAGAAGTTTCAAAAACAGCTCTATTTCCCAATTACAATTAGACGCATGTTCTCTTCTTTACAAGAACGTGAATTTTGGGAAAAACGTCAAGAAATTGACGAATTCAAAAGCTACTTAAATACAATTAATGAAGCAGACAATAATTATTCTGAAGCAATTAATGAATTTGGTAGCGGACGATTGAATCAAGCTTTTTGGGTAGATGCGCTCGCCTATTATGAAGGAAATCGCAACTACTTTCAAAGCATTGATTGTCTTTTAGACGAAGAATTTGATTTGGCTCAATTCGATGAAAAAACTGCTTCTTACAAAGGTGTCGAATATGACAAGGTAGTTTTTTGCTGCGGCTATTTGAATAAGTACATTCCATTTTTTGCGGAAGCACCTGTGGAACAAACAAAAGGACAAACGGTCACAATTGAGTCTACTGATTTACCTGAAGATGAATCGTTGAATCGCAAATGCTTTGTGTTGCCTCTTGGAAATCATATTTTTCGAATTGGTGCAACGTATGAATGGAACGACGAATCGCTGACAACTTCAGAATCGTCAAAAGATTTATTGTTAGAACATTTGAGTGTTTTAGGTGATTTTCCTCTAAAAATTTTGGATCAAAGCGTGGGTGTTCGACCAACTGTATTAGACCGACGACCTATCATGGGACAACATCCAGAATTGAATAAACTTTTCATTTTCAACGGACTTGGAACAAAAGGATATTTAATGGCGCCCACATTGGCGAAAGATATGCGAGCATTTTTATTAGAAGGAAAAGAGATGGATAAAGAAGTTTCGTTAGAGAGGTTTTGGGGGCGTTAGGAGAAATGAGGGAATGACTTTAGGATTTTAGGACATTAGGATGTTAGGAGAAATGAGGGAATGACTTTAGGATTTTAGGACGTTAAGACATTGGGACGTTAGGAGAAATGAGGGAATGACTTTAGGATTTTAGGACGTTAAGACATTGGGACGCTAGGAGAAATGAGGGAATGACTTTAGGATTTTAGGACGTTAAGACATTAGGATGCTAGGAGAAATGAGGGAATGACTTTAGGATTTTAGGACGTTAAGATATTAGGATGCTAGGAGAAGTGAGAAGTAATAGCTAAAAATATCCCAAAATCCATTTCGCGCTTGGAATTTTTGCCAATTGAGTTTTCGTTAAAATTAATTCAAATGCTTGTGATTGACCTTCAAAAAAATACAATTTGATTCCGTCTTTGTGAAACGAAAATTGTTGTGCGCCACTAAACAAAAAATCAGGTTGATTGCAGTCTATTCTTATGTCTGGATTGTCTTGAATAGCTTCCACAATTATCTTTTGATAAATAGGACTATTGGTGTTGAACAGGTCTGTAAACGCCACTTTCTTGCTTGTTCCGTCGGCTTGGAAAACCCAATTTGATACTTCTAAATATCCTGTTGAACCTCCACTGTTTTTTCCATAATCCAATTGAACTGTTGGTGGCTCGGTAATGGATAAACTTATCGCTTTTGAAGTTACAAATTCTGCTTTGAAGTATTTATTTTCACCGTAACTCCTTCCTCGTACACCGTTAATAACTGTACTTTTATTTCTCTGTATTTGATTCCAATAAGTTGGATAGAAATAATTGTAAACCAATTCTTTGTGGTTTTGTAGCATGGATTTTTGAGCATACTCAGCACATTGAATGAAGAAGAACATATAACTACTTTCCTCCGTCCAATAGCTCATCAATAGTTCTTTTTTCGATCGCGCAACAAGTTTTCCATCCTTATCACAGCATGTGGTTTTACCATTTTTTTCTAGGCTGAAATACACCACGTTTCCGTCTCCAGAATAGTGCAAAGGAACAAAACTCGAGTAAGAAGTGTCAATAACAGCTGGATTAGTCAAGTTAATGACAGCCACTTTACTTGTTGAAGTAATGCCCACATACAGGTTCTTTGTGAATAGAAACAAGTCAGAAAAAAGGGGTTGAATCACCCATTTGCAATTTTCGTCAATTAGTCCTTTTTTGTAGTTTAGTTGCACAATCATTGCTTCCCAATCATAAGAAATTGCATCAAAATCACCATTGATGCGTTGCACTCCAAGTGTATCGTATAAACGCCATTTTCCTTTTTCATTCATTCCCCAAATGCGGTTTTTACTTACAAATTGCTGATTGAATTGCGTATGATTTTCTTTAAAAAGTAAACCCAAGCGTGGGTGAATAAGGTTATAACCTTCATCTGTTTGAACGGTTGGAAGTCCTCCACTATGTGAAGAAATATTTTTTACTTTGGTAGCAAGATTGGTGCTTTTATCATAAATAAATCCTCCACTACTTCCATTGATTAACAAGAGATTGCCAAAGCTTTTAGGTAGATTGTAACCATATGTTTCTTGTCTCCACATTTTTTGTGTTTGGTCGTAAATCAAAGGATAATACTGTTGCTCAAATTGAAAAAGATAAATACTGTCCAATTTCGTTTTAAAAGTTACCGCTTGAGCTTGATAACCAGCAGCATTGGCATTCGTTAATAAGATACGATTCAGTTGTGGAACGCCGTTTTTACCCGATTCAACCAATAGCCCTTCGAAATCACTTGTAATAATAATGGTAGAATTTATCGCGGGAATTAAAACGACTCCTTTCTCATCCATAATTCCCCACTTAAATCCAATGTCTTGTCGTTTTCCGAAGAAAAAATAAATACGATAAGCATCTTGAGCGTAGTAATCCGTTTTTGGAACCCGAATATTCTTCGTCATAAACGTATCAGCTTCAGCGAGTTTTTTACCATTCACATCAATTAAATCATACGAATTTGTTTCGGAGAGATACGCAAAATAGCGCGCACTTGAAACGGTTTGTACCTGTGCATAAATAGGAATGAGTTTTTCGTAAATAGGAGCTAAATGAACTTTCCAATCGCCATTTAAAATTCCTTTTTTGCCGTTTTCTGTGAAAACAAATTGATGGTGACTGTGTAAACAAGGTAAAGCGTTGCTGTAATTATATGGATATTTTTCAAATTCATATTTTGGCCAAATAATTACTTTTCCTTCTGCGCTGAAAAGTCCATATTTGTTGTTTTTGAGAACAGTGTAGTTATCCCCACAAGGTGTTGCTTTATCAAAAGTGCTGTCAGAAAGCAATTTTCCTTCTGTTGAATAGAAGCGTACATTTCCTGTAACGGTACTTGATTCCACCAAATTATCGCCCACTACAAAAACAGATTGCTCATTGTATTTATAGAGAATTATTCCGTCAAAATACGGCAATAAAGGAGTTCCGTTTCCTTCTAATATTGTCGATTGATGTTTAGGAGCAGCTGTTTTAGAATACGTTGTTTTAACAACTAAAAAACGTCCTTTTATTATTTGCTGAATGGAACTAAACTCCTGTGGAAGCACCCAAACTTTAGACGTGTCCATAATTCCCATTAAGTTTTGGGTGTAACTGTTTTCCACTTTTTTGTTCACCAAAACAAAACGGTCGGGAGTCAGCATATAGATTTGATCGTATTTTGCATCTACGAAAATTTTTCCCGCTTTGGTTAAAACACCCCATTTATCGCCTTCTTTATAAGTGAAAAAACCACTTTGTTGCACTTGAATTTCTTGGCATTGTGCAGGAACCACCCATTTTTTGTCAGCGTCTTTTAATCCATACGCACAAGCAATAGGGTCGCGCACTATTTGTAATTGTGAAAAGGCAAACGAAGAAGAAAAAAAGATTAAGAAGTAGAAAAAGTGTTTCATAAAACTAAGGTACACCTTTGCAGTGAAAAGGTTTGAAATGAGAAAGAAAATTATAAAGTCGGTTCTTATACCAAGTAACAAAAACATTGTGACATATAAAATCTAGTTTGGTATAATATCTCCACCTCGGCGGAAACGATCTGACAAAATAAATTTCATTTTTCTGTCCGCCGAGTCGGAGACATTTTGAGCGTTCGTCGGTATTAGTTAAGATTTCTTTGATGGTGTATGTTTTATTATCTGATTTAATATACCTTATGAGTTCTAAACAAAAAAGCGCCAAGTTTCCCTGACGCTTTTGTTATGATTTTATCTTTATTGTTAAAAAGTCACCCTCTCTGACGGAGTTAGATACTCTTCGCGGCGACGAAAGAGCCGTCTGACCTCATTCCTCCCTCGCTAAGTCACAAGCCTAAAAAGGTAGAAAAGAGGAACTAAACCTACCCACACTTTCGCGTTAGGGATAGCAGTGAAAATCATCAGACGAAGTTTTTACTTGTCTGATATTGCAACGAATAGCCCGACCCAGACGAAATTGTTTTCTTTCTAAAACATTTTGTCTGGAGAACGCCCAAAAATAAGTGAAAAGTTGAGAGTGAAAAACGAAAAGTTAAAACAAAACAGCTAACTAATGAAATAAAATCTATCTCAACCAATAGTTGTAAAGGGTTTCGTTTTTGGTTTCTGATTGTTTTACCAATTGGAACGCTGGTTTACGGAAATTGGTCATTCGCACTTTCACAGAGAATAATTTTTCGTCGCGTGCTATCAACAATTCTGCGGTTTCTGCTGTGTTTAATCCTGCCATCATCGCTTCAAACATGGATTGGTCCACACGATTGCCATTGCAACCCACGATTTCGTCGCCCACACTGATGCCTGCGTCTTCTGCACACGAGCCTGCACGAACGTTTTTCACCATTACTTTTCCTCCTTCATCACGCACTGAAGCTCCTAAAGAAGGCTTGAAAGTTGTGATGTCTTTCACGTTCAAACCCACTTTATCAAATACCTCAGCATACGGCAAAATCTCCGTTCCGTTGATGTATTTTTTGAAAAAATCGTCCAAGTTTTTGCCTGTGAATTTCTCCAATTCTGCTTTAAATTCTGCTTCTGAAAAACCTCGATTTAGCTCCACATAGAATTTCTTGTACAAATGTTGTAAAAAGTGATCCAAGCATTGTTTTCCTTTGGAATGGTCAATGATCATCGCATCGAAAATAGCTCCCAAAACAGAACCTCTCGAATAATACGTCATGGTCGTGTTCGCACTGTTTTCTGTTGGTCGATAGGCTTTTATCCACGCATCAAAACTAGCATGTGCCACTGGCTGAACACGCGAACCAACTGAGCCTTCCACATAATTAATGGAACCTTGCAACTTGTTCAAGAATTCTTCTTTGGTGTAAAATCCTGCACGCAACAACAATAATTCGTCGTAATAAGAAGTGAATCCTTCCATCACCCACAACAAAGACGTGTAGTTTTCTTGGTCGTAATCGAAAGGGCCCAATTCAATGGGGCGAATGCGTTTTACGTTCCACAAATGGAAATATTCGTGTGCTACTAAATTCAAGAAATTAACATATTCTGAACCGCCATACGTCCAACGATTGACACTCAAAGTTGTTGAATTGCAATGCTCCAAACCGCCTT
Source organism: Flavobacteriales bacterium (assembly GCA_009926905.1). GTDB lineage: Bacteria > Bacteroidota > Bacteroidia > Flavobacteriales_D > Crocinitomicaceae > UBA952. The sequence goes on along the minus strand of RFNX01000640.1, from coordinate 280 downwards.
GTCCGTCAACGACATTGTGCACGATGAAAACGTATTCCTTATTTGGATTAACGCCAAAAACAGCCGTTTCCGTTTCGATTACTTTCGCCATGTCGCGTTTCAACGATGGAATGTCGTAGTTTCCTTCGCCGTACATTGCAACAGTGTGTTTTACGCCCGAAGCCATAAAATCAAACACCACTTGATTTCCAATTTCAATCGGGCAATCTACCAATTGGTCGTAATTAGCGAACTCAAAATTTTCCGAACCGTCTTTCGCAATTGAAATAGACGTTTTTGG
>RFNX01000486.1 GCA_009926905.1 Flavobacteriales bacterium | reverse complement strand
GAATTGGCCCTCTTGGGTTCCTTACGTTGGTGGCAAACAAATTTTTCCTTTGATTTGGAACTTCGCCGATGCGTGTATTACGTTAGGTGTTTTCGCAATCATCATTCGTCAGAAAAAATATTTCCCGAAGGAGAAGGTGTCGGAGACTGAAGGGTAATAGTTTTTGAAACTTATTTTTGAAGTAAGAACGGGTATATTTAGCTTACTTGCTTTTATTGCCTGATATTTATTTCTAACTTTACTTTTGCCATGTTTTAATATTCGCAGTTATTAAAATTGAAATAATGGCAAATATCATTATGTAATAAAAGATAGTCATTTGTGGAATAGGTCCTTGATTTGCTAATTTTGTTCCAACTGTTATTAAACCTAAAATTCCAATTGTAAATAAACTAAAAACTATACTTCTTATTTTGTTTATCCAACTTTTTTCTGAAAAACTTGTAGCGACAATTAATACTGTAAACCCTAATACAATTAATAATGCAGGATTTTCATACCAATAGTTGGAAGTTTCGAAAAATACTTCTTTCATGGTGGAATCATTTACTATTTGCATTTTGGTTACCCTTGAATATGGTAAGAATAATGAAATTAGGACGATTAAATAAAATATAGCAATAGCAAAGTCCAGTCTGGTTATTTTCTTCATTTTGTTTTTCGATTTTGGTCTAATGACTATAAAGTTATTCATCCCCAAAACAAACCTCCGCCTTTCTACCAAAATCAAGAAGCTTTGCTTAAGTTCGTTTCTTTCCTAAAATTAAAAATATTTCCCAAAAGAGAATTCCCCAATTCATCAAGAGTCAAATTGTGATGCATCCCATTCAGCGCCATCGGGAAAAAGATCGGCTTTTCTCTTACACATTTCTTCGGCTATCGAAGCGCTGTTTCCTCCTTCTTCCATCAATTTTGAAATGATATTCTGGTAGCTTTCTTCATCTCGATTTTGACTGAGTTTGAACACGTTTTCAATCTTATCTGCTCGAATTTCAAAACCCACAATGGCAGGCATCATTTTGCTAAGAAATTGGTCGGGTAAGTTGTCGTAATAGGTCAATGATTGCGTATTCCCTTTTTCAAATTTTAAAGTCAATTTTCGCATGAATAATTTCAAATCTTCTTCTTGCATGAAGGTTAGTTGACCGCCAATGTGGACACTCATGTAATTCCATGTTGAGCTAGTGTTAGGATTGGAGTACCAAGAAGCACTTATGTAACAACTTGGACCTGTGAATACGAGTAATGCGTTCGGATTTTCCACAAATGCTTTGTGATGGTCGGTATTTCGCATAATGTGACCTTGTAAATAAAGTTCGCCGTTTCTTTCCTCGAGTATTACGGGGATTTGAGTGGCAACTTGTTCACCCAACAATGTACTTCCTGTCAAAAAAGCAAAGGGATGCGCTTCAATAAATTCCAAAATTGCTTGCTGGTCTTTTTCTTTGAAATAGGAGAAATTGTACATTGATTCTTGATTTTTGAGTTTGAATTATCTGTTTTGACACTAACAGAGAACACTTATTTACAATAATGAATTGAAAGTAAATAAAAAATTTGAACCACAGAGTTCGCCGCGTCGAAAGGAGACCACAAAGCCGCTAAACATCATCAACTCTGCGACCTGCGCCACAAAATCAGTAATTGACAAGAAGGAAAAAGTCAAAAAGGGGAGGAGTGATTTCAAGGTTGGTTGTTATTTTAAAGGTGGTTTAAGTCTTAAAATGGCCTTCTTTCATACTTTATTACTTTCCCGAGCGATTTATGTTTATCAAATTTGATTTCGATGGTAATCGTCGCTTCTCCTTCTTGATATCCCCGATTAACGACTAAAGTTAAGCGATTATTCGAAAAATGGGAGGCAATAATTTTGTCCCCCCATCCATCGTGATCGTCTAACGTGAAATAATTTTCCGAGTAATCGTTTTGTGTTTCAGGAAGATTTTCCAAAAAAATCGTTTCATATTTCTTGTATTTGCTGTTGTAGAAAATCACTGGACTTTCGTTACCGCCACAAAAAGTCAACATATCTTCTACTTCGTCATAAACTCCAATGTTGAAATTTTTAGCAGGCAAAATGTCAATTTTCATCTGATTGAAAACTAGTGTTGTATCTCGTTTTAAGCTAGGTTTAATTTCTCGTTCGTACAGTTTCGAGTCGTGCACCCAACCCGTAATTTTTTTACTTCTAATTTTTACAAAATTCAAAAGATTGCAGTTGTCACCTGTGTTTTTGAGATCTATTTTTTCTTTCGAAATGCTATCAATCGCAACGATTTCGCCATATAGGTTTTTAATAGTATTTATTTGTGACCCAAAGCGGTCGTAAACAATCAATTCATCGGTTAAAATCACACCAATGTTGGCATGTTTTATTGATTGAAAGGCTAAGCTTTTTACGGCAACTGATTCGTTGTTTTTAGTTTGAGCAGATGAACTTATCGCAATTAAGATGAGGTATAAGAATGAAAGAATTCTCATAGTTGAACGTTGTATAATATTGCTGTAAAATGTCATAAATCAGCCTCTTTTTCTTTCCTCATTTCCTGTTCATTGATTAATTCGTCTCTTTTTAAACGAGAAAACTTTCGACCTTTCAGAAACCTACCATTCTTTGCGTTCTCATCAAAATAGTTAATGAAAAATTCAAGTTCAGCATCTGTAAATTCGCTTGGTTTTAACAATCTTCTATCTACATCTACTTCATTTTGTTTTCCAAATTTATCGACTTGATTTTCCATTTCGTGTATAATAGTAATTGGCACTACTTCATCGACTTCAACAATTTCGTATTTCTTAGAATTTAGCTTTTCTTGGTTGATGATTTTTAGATAATCTGAAAGCGCTCTTTTTTCTACAAAAGTTTTTCTGTTGCCATAAACGTGTCTGTCACTTTGATTCTTTTTCACTCTTGAAATCCAATATTCATCACCAGATTGTATTTCATAATAATTTCCATTTATTCTATCAGAACCAATTCGTTGAAATGCTTTTCCGTCAAAATACAGTGTTTTTCCACTTTTCGAAAATGAAACCAGTCCAATCCAAGCAGGACCATCATGAGAAAATCCAGATTTCAACTCGATGTATTTTAGTTCAGTTTTCATGGATGTTTTTTAGTCTATTTTATCCAACTTTTGTTTTGGTTGAAAGATAAATTTCATAAAATAATCTTTTCTTGTTTTACTCCAAATCCCTTTTTATTATTTCTACGTGATGTTTCACATGATAAATCGTAAAACACAGCATTTCTCGTAAAGTCAATTTTCCCAAAAGTGGATGCGGTAAAACATATTTATCAAGATCGTCTTCGGTGAAATTATC
>RFNX01000599.1 GCA_009926905.1 Flavobacteriales bacterium | reverse complement strand
GGTATCAAGTGCTTTTGGTGTGGTCGTCAGCATTGTTTTTTTCGTTCCATTATTTTTAGACAAGCTATCCATTATTGCCCTTTTTGCCATACTACTTGTGATTGCAATAGCCTACGTTTTACTTAAAATCCGCGAAATTCCACTGATTAAGGCGGTAATAGTTGCTTTTTCTTGGATGATGGTAGCTACCGTTATTCCCGATTTCAGTCATCATTCTTTTCAAATTTCTTCCTTTTTTAGTTTTTTTTTATTTCTTGGTTTGACGATTCTAGCGGATATTAAAGATTTGAATTTTGATGCTAAAAGTTTGAAAACGATTCCTCAAATTATTGGAATTAACGCTGCTTTTTCTCTCTCTTTTTTACTTGTTTTAAGTTTTGTTTTTCTTCAGATGAAAGGTATAAATGCATCGTTTTTTCTACAAATCATCGGATTGTTTTGGCTTGTTTTTGGTTTCATTTTTTACAAACGTAATTCCTCTTTTAGATTGGAATTGTTAGACGTTATATTGCTGATTTTTGGACTTACGTTTTGGTTGTTTTAAAACTAAGGAACTACCCAAAAATTAATTGCGATATAGATATTCAAGATGATAGCATTATTCAATATTCCACAAAAAGTAGTAAGAATTTTCACCACGAATTTTACGAATTGCGCGAATAATCGATAGTGAAATTCGAGTAATTATACCAATTAACAGGAACATTGTCATATATAAAAACTTGTTTGGTATAATACCTCCGCCTCGGCGGAAACGGTTTGAAAAAATTAATTTGAATTTTAAATATGACATTTTTAGCGTTCGTCGGTATTAGTGGTTTATATAAATCAATTTATGCTGTAAAACGATTGACTCAATTTACTAATGAAAATTAGTCGTAAAAATATTTTTATTTTTTTTCAAATAAAAAGCAACCAAAAGAAATGGTGTAGCGTCTTTTATAATGTCGAACAAAAACGTTTGTTCATTTTGGTTTTATTTAACTTGCAGATACCTGAAAAGATTTTAAGCAGCTGAAACGTTTCTCTAATTCTTTTCAGGTTTTTTTATGTCTTGAAATTTGTGCTGTTGTTAATTACAATGAGATTGTTAAATTTCCCTAGTTTACAATGTTCAATTGTAATAAATTGAATTTAATGTTTGTTGGTAATTATCATAGTGTTTAAAATAAAGTTCATTGAATTCAATAATTGCAAAAAAGTCGTCTCCTTTGAAATAAACATTCGGATAATCTTGAATTTTTAAAGTTTTGTTTTTTGTATCTATGTTAAAGAAGCCTAATTCAAAACCAATCACTTTACAAAATGCCAAGCTATAATAATCATCAAGCCATTGATTTAAAGAAGTTGTATCCGTATCTGTAAATAACTTTAACGCCTGTTCAACTTCGCTATAATTTTGAAGTTCTTCGACTAAATCTTCAAGGAAAAAAAATAGTTCTCTAAAATCATTATACCTTAAAAATAGATAGTCTTCTTTTACCTTATTATAAAGTAATTGATGTTTGTCTAACCAAAAGATAATATCATCTTTCGTTAAAATTTGAATTTTATCATTGACAAGTTCTTCATATGCTTTTGTGCATCTGTGAAGATTCATTACATAATCATTTGATTGTTTAAAGTCTATTTTTTCATCATCACCAAAAAATATTTCTAAGGGATCTAAATTGTCAATGTCGTATTTACTAGTTCTCATTACAGGGCTATACATTTTGACAATTATACCATCTTGTTCTTCAATGATAAATTTGTTTGAATAACTAAGAATACGAAAGATTAAATAGTAGGTGTTTTCCTGTTTTTTATGTTTTTTTATTTTTAAAACTCCAGTTTCTCCATTTGATTTAACTATGCTAAAAATGGAGGATAATTTTTCTAAAAAAACTTGTTTTGACGCTCCAAAATAATCAATGGATTCATCTAGAATCATATCCAGCATTTCAATATCCATTCTTTGAAGATATTTTAGAAAAGCTTCTTTTTGAGTCATATTTTGACTTAATTGTTCTTGCATTATTTAATTTTTACCGAATAGCCTTTGATGCCGTTTAATATTTTTTAATCTGTTAAATTCTTGTTTATTAGCAACTTACTTTGATTTTAATCTATCAACTTTTCTGCATTTTAAATATCAAAAGTTAATGTCTACGTCGGGATTTTCTTCATCACTTCCATTGTTACCTGTCGTTTCTTTTGTTTTTCTTAAATGAATATGTGGTCTAAAAAATTTGTATTTGGATGTATCGTATTTTACTTGACAATTTGAGCATTGGAAAATGTCACTGAATATTTCTTTCATTTCAGATTTACATTTATAGCAAAAGTATTCGGCTTTCTCAAGATGTCCCAGTTTTTCATTAACGCATTTCACCAAGTTGGGGTGTATGTATCCTCCCGTAAGTTTTAAGTTTGAAAGTCTTCTTTCTAACATATTGTGAGAGCAGCAACTGCCGCAATTATCGCAGATAAATAAACCGTTTTCACACCTTTTTGAAATTCTACTATCGATTATGCTGTTACATTGACCGTTAAGACAATGGTTTAGATAAATTTCTTTTTTATTTGAGCAGGCTTCATTTCTGCATTGAAATCTTACTAAATTATTGGCTGCAAAATGGGCGGTACCAAAATCAGATGGATATAAAATGTGATTACAATCTTGGCAATACATTTTATCAAGTAATCTGTTGAAACGATTGATTAATGCTATAAATTGATAATATTGCCCTTTTGGAATAAAATCACCCATTTTGTTGGTTTCATCAGTATTTAAACCCAAAACCTTACAAAAGTCAAGTAAGGTGTATTTTTCCCATTCTTCTGCATTATGAATGGTTTCGCATTTACTGTAACAAGGTTTTCCGCCACACCACCAAAATTCTTTATTAAAATCTTTGCATGGTTTTTTTGCTAATCTACCTTCGCAAAATGAAATTCCATTTGGAATACCTATCCTTTTAAAGTTTGCTAAGTGAATGTTATTCTCACTTTTACTACCTTCAAAATCAAGAAAAAACCTATTTTCTTTTGCGAAGTTTAAAACTTCAGTTTCGTACTGAGAAGGAACAACCCACACTTTTGTTTCATTGTTCCACCTTCTACCTGAAAGAGATTTTACAGCTTCCACTATATAAGGGTCGTATTCAAAAGTAATGGCAAAATGAAACATATTTTCTCCATTTTTAACTTTAGAAATTTCTCCATTTCTACTCCAATTAAATTCAGCAGTTTGTCTGCCTAAACAGTTTTCAAAATAATTTGACAATCGAAAACGCCTTGTTTTATTATTATACAAATCATTCAAAACTAAAGTCATTAGCTCACTTTCAACAAAAAAACGTCCGTTTTGCTGATAGGAATATAAGGCCTTAATAACAACATCTGTTGAAATATCAATCGGTATTTCGGGATTAAATTTTAAATTCGTTTTGTATAAGTCTAAATCAAATCTTGTGAGCTCATTTAGTTTATCAATCGTTAAATCAAATTGTCCATTTGCTTTAAGTGAAAAAAGTTTTCTAATTATTCTTACTTGTTCATCAGGAGCAAAGTAGATGAATTTTCGTTTTAACAATTCAAAATCAAAGTAAGTGTCTTTGTCTAAAACCCAAAGAATTACACTATAGAAATCATTTTGAATTTGTTTTATCGCCTCTAAATTAAGTTCGTTCAACTGTAACAGATATTTTATAT
>RFNX01000447.1 GCA_009926905.1 Flavobacteriales bacterium | reverse complement strand
ACGACTGATAACGTGAATTGGACAAAAACGGCTCAAACATTTTTAGCAGACGGCGGAGTTAAATTTCGTCAAGACGCAGATTGGGGAGTAAACTGGGGTGGAGATGTATTTCCTGGTGGAACAGGAGTTTCAGGAGGTGGAAACATTCCAGTACCAGCGGGGACTTATGATGTAACTTTCAATTCATCAACTGGTGAATACATGTTTACAGCTGTTTCAACCGGTTTTGACAATGTAGGTTTCTTTGGTGGTTTCAATAGTTTTGGAGCTAACGTACCAATGGTTTCAACTAATGGAACTGAGTATGTTAAATTGGATTTCAATTTTACTGCTGCTGATGTGAAATTCAGAAACATGACTGATTCTAAAGTTTATGGTGGTACTGCTTTTCCTTCTGGAATGGCAACATTAAACGGAGGTAATATTCCTTTGACGCCAGGTTTCTATAACGTTGGTTTTAATAAAACTACTTTAGCGTATGCGTTTCAACAAGTTCCTGTAGGTATTATTGGTACTGCAATTCCTCCTTATGATTGGTCGGTTGATGTTCCGATGACAACTGCTGATGGTGGTGTTAATTTCTCTTTAAATAACTTTGCAATTTTAGACGGTTTTGTAAATTTAGAGCAAATGGTAACTGGACAACTAATTGGGGTGGTGTTGACTTTCCTGCTGGAGTTGCATCAGATACTTTAGGTGATCTTCCTGTAGCTGCTGGAACTTATAACATCACTTTCAACCGTGTAACTGGTGCTTATAGCTTCGCTACAGCTGGTGTTGAGGAATTAGGACAAATTAGTGCTGTGGCATTCCCTAATCCTGCTACAGATGTGGTTAACTTCCAAATCGACGCAACTGATTTCGTTATCACTTTAACTGATCTTACAGGTAAAGTTGTTGCAACTTCTACAACTTCTACAATCGATATGTCTTCTTTAACTTCTGGAGCATACATTTACAAAGTAGTTTCTGATAAAGGATTTGCTAAAGGTAAATTGACAAAAAAATAAGATTTTATTTAATCTAAATTAGAAAGCCTAAGTCGAAATACTTAGGCTTTTTTTTCAAACTAATAAAACAACCAACTATGAAAACTGCACTACTATTACTAATTATGGCGATTTCTTCTGTGTATCATTCACAAATATTGGAAATCTCGCCAGCTTTTCCAACTGTGAACAATACAGTTACAATCATTTATGATGCAACGCAAGGTAACGGTGCATTAGTTGGCCAAACTCAAATTTATGCGCACACTGGTGTTATTACTTCAACAAGTACATCACCCACTAACTGGCTTTTTACAAAGGGAACTTGGGGAACAGCAGATCCTACAGTTGCCATGACATCCATTGGAAATAATAAATTTTCAATAACAATTGACATTGACGTTTTTTATGCCTTTCCTCAATCAACAAACGTACTAAAATTAGCTTTCGTATTTAGAAATGCAACAGGCTCCATTGTTGGCAGAAGTGCTGACGGAAGCGATATATATTATGATGTTTACCCAACTAATGCAGGATTAGTTGCACAAATTTTTCACCCTGGAAATGGGTCTGTTTTTCAACTAAATGAACAATTTACAATCAGTTCAGAAAGCAACATTGCCTCCACATTGACATTAAAAGAAAATGGAACGATCTTAAACTCATTAACCAATGCAACGGTTTTGAGCTATCAACATACTGCTACAAATCAAGGAACAAATCTTTTGGAATTGATTGCAAACGATGGAACGAATGAAATCATCGACTCTATTTATTATACTGTAAATCCAGCTATTACAGTACTTGATCCACCAACTGGACTAAAAAATGGTGCCAATTATATTAATGATTCAACTGTGATTTTACAATTGTATGCGCCTGAAAAAGAATTTGTTTACGTTATTGGGGATTTCAATAACTGGATACCATCTGATGACTTCTACATGAATTTATCAACAGATTCAAAAACATGGTGGCTTGAGTTACCAACTTTGGTAGCAGGTCAAAAATATGGTTATCAATATTTTATAGATGGTAGTTTAAAACTTGCAGATCCAATGAGTACATTGATTTTGGATCCAAACAATGATGGAGCGATTAATGCCTTAACTTATCCTGACAGACTTCCTTATCCAACTGGAGAAACAACAGGATTCGTAACTGTTATTCAACCAGGAGCGCCACAATACGAATGGCAAAACACCAATTTTTCGGCTCCTGCAAATAAAGACTTAGTAATTTATGAATTACACATGCGTGATTTTATTGCTAAACACAATTATCAAACATTAATTGACACACTTGATTATTTAGACAATTTAGGAATAAACGCAATTGAATTAATGCCACCTGGAGAATTTGAAAACAATGAAAGTTGGGGGTACAATCCATCATTTCACATGGCTTTAGATAAATATTATGGAACTCCAGCAAAATTTAAAGAATTAATAGATTCATGCCACGCAAGAGGAATCGCTATCATTGTGGATATGGTTTTAAATCATGCTTTCGGGCAAAGTCCAATGGTAAATATGTATTGGGATGCTGCAAATAATAGAACTGCGGCTAATAGTCCATGGTTCAATGCTGTTTGTCCGCACCAACCTTATTGCTGGGGTTATGATTTTGACCATACTAAACAAGCTACAAAAAATTATATAGATCAAGTTAATAGGTATTGGATTCAAGAATATAATGTGGATGGATTTAGATTTGATTATACGAAAGGATTTATTAATAATTCCAATGGTTTTAGTCAAGATAGAATCAATATTTTAAAACGAATGGCAGATTCTATTTGGACTGTTAAGTCAGATGCTTACATTATCTTAGAACATTGGTGTGATAATTCTGAAGAAAAACAATTGGCTGAGTATGGTATGATGCTTTGGGGGAATTTAACGAGTGCCTATGCAGATGCTGGAATGGGTTATGTGAGCTCATCCAACGTGAGTCAAGGTATTTATTCAGCTAGAACATGGACTTCCCCACATTTAGTAACGTATATGGAAAGTCATGACGAAGAAAGAATGATGTATAAAAACTTGACATTTGGTTCAGCAACTAACCCAAATCATAACACAAAAAATTCATTCGTAGCACTAGGAAGAATGCAAACTGCCGCTGTGATTTTCTTGACTCAACCTGGTCCAAAAATGCTCTGGCAATTCGAAGAGTTAGGTTATGATATTTCAATTGATAATCCTTGTCGTGTTTGTAATAAACCAATTTTGTGGAATTATTACAATCAATCGAGAAGAAAACAATTGTACGATGTTTATGCTGCTACTTTAAAGCTGAGAAATGATTATGAAACATTCCGTTCTTTAGACTTTAACTACATGTTGTTTGGTGCAGTGAAGCGAATGAAAATGAACCATCCAAGTATGAAAGGTGTTTCAATTGCAAACTTCGATATTAATGATCAATCAGCTTCACCAGCTTTTCAACACACAGGTTATTGGTACGAATACTTCACTGGCGACAGCCTAAATGTAACTGACGTTGCGATGACATTTACTATGGCTCCAGGAGAGTATAGAATTTATACAGATGTGCGTTTAGACAAACCAACAATCACGCCGTCAACAGCTTCAATTGAAGAAATTTCCAAAGAATCATTTGACTTAAACGTTTATCCAAATCCAACATCAGATTATCTTAAAATTGATTTTTTAAATGATAAATCAGAAGCTTTTGAAGTTTTGTTGATTAATGAAAATGGACAAGTTGTTGATTCGAAAAAAGGAACAACGAAATCTGGAGAAAATTCAATTGAATATAATACTTCAAATTTGAAAAGTGGTGCTTATCACGCTTTAGTGAAAGTTGGTAAAATGTATTCGAATAAGGCATTTGTTGTAAACTAATAGAATGCGATTTCTTCTACTTCTAGTTTTTGTAAAAGTAAGTTCTGTATTCGGACAGCTAGTACATCCTGCTAATAACGTTGCTTTTTTGCAAAATGAGGTAGCTTCTGTTTACATTACAATTGAAACTGCTGATTTGAATCTTATTCTAACAGATAGCTCGCATGCAAATACAGAATTTCCAGCAACCTTTCGTTATCAAAGTTCGAGTTTATCTGACACTGTTTTAACTATTGGTTTCCGTTTGAGAGGAAATACTTCTCGCGATGCTGCAAAAAAATCATTTAAGGTTTCATTCAATGAATTTGTTCCTGGAAGAAAATGGTTAGGGCTTGAAAAACTCAATTTGAACGGTGAGCACAACGACGTTTCTATCATGCGTCAACGAATTTCAATGCAATTACTCAAAAACGCAGGAATACCAGTTGCGCGAACAAGTTATGTCAAACTGTATATTAATAATGAATACAAAGGACTTTATTTGAATGTTGAACACATAGATGAAGAGTTTTTACAAAAAAGATTTCTAAATGATGATCATGGTAATCTTTTTAAATGTGCGTATGGTGCTAATTTAAAAATAATTGGAACGAATCAAGCAGCTTATGAAACTACATACGAACTAAAAACGAATAAATCTATAAATGACTACAGTGGTTTAATCAACTTTATAAATACTTTAAATAATTCAAGCGACAACGATTTTACCTGTGAAATTCAAAATGTATTTGATGTTGAATTATTTCTTCGTACTTATGCAGCCGAGATTTTGGTCGGTCAATGGGATGGATATGCTGTAAATATGAATAATTATTATTTGTATCAACGCCCTTCTGATGGAAAATTTACCTTTTTACAATATGATTTGGACAATACTTTTGGTATCGATTGGGGTGTGATTCAGCAAGAAGATTGGTCAAATCGAAATATTTATACTTGGTTCAACGGAGATAAGCCTCTTTGTAAACGCTTATTAGAAAATCCTTATTTCAAGGACAGGTTTACTTTTCACATGAAAGATTTACTAACTAATTTTTTTATTCCTCAAAATTTAGTTGATGAATTAGAACAAACACAAAGCTTAATAATGCAAGCTGCTTTAACAGATGATTACAAAGGATATGATTATGGTTTCTCGGATTACGATTTTCAAAATGCAATCACAATAGCTTTTGGAAATCATGTTGCTTTTTCTTTGAAAGATTATATAGATTATCGTGCTTATTCAGCTTTAAATCAATTGGTTCCATTAGAAAATCTTCAAAATCCTTGTGTTTCAGATCTAACAGAATATGAAGAAAGTATTTTTTCTCCAATTAAATCTTTCGATATTCTAGGAAGAGAAATAAACCTTGACTCAAAAAATACAATCAAAATTCTCATAGATAATTATGGTCGAACAAAAAGGATATTTACAAATGAATAGATTAGTAGTTTTTATTGGCTTCACGATTTGGTCTTTAAGTGCTTGTGTTGCACAAAAAGTTTCCATTTTACAACACGTTGAACCTGCAAATTGGTGGGTTGGTATGAATCATTCTGATGTGGAGATTTTATTGCACGGGAAAGATATATCCAAATTTACCGTTAACGTTGAAGGATTGGAAATTTTAAAATCGACAAAAACTGAAAATCCAAATTATTTGTTTGTAACCGTTGCCACAAGTGGTAAAGCAAAAGGAACCTACCCAATTACCTTGAGTGAGGGTAAAAAGGTAATGGCCAATTTCCCCTTTGAATTAAAAGAACGTAAAGTAAATTCCTTGGCCCGTGAAGGTTTTTCTTCCAAAGATGTTATTTATTTGTTGATGCCCGACCGTTTCGCAAATGGAAATCCAGCAAATGATTCTCACGCACAAACGATTGAAAAAGCGAATCGTTCATTGCCAGGTGGAAGACACGGTGGCGACATTCAAGGAATCATTAATAATTTAGATTACATTTCTGAGTTAGGAGCGACAGCAATTTGGTCAACACCATTGCTAGAGGATAATGATACCACATATTCTTACCATACTTACGGACAAAGTGATTTGTATAAAATTGACCCGCGTTATGGAACAAATACTGAATACCTAAAATTGGTTGAAGAAGCACATAAGAGAAATTTGAAAGTGATTAAAGATGTAGTGCCAAATCATTGGGGTTACACACATTGGATGATGAAGGATTTACCAACTTACAATTGGATTCATCAATTTCCTGGATATGCTCAATCTAATTACAGAACATCCACGCAAATGGATCCGCACGCATCTGAACGCGATAGAAAATATTGCGAAGAAGGTTGGTTTGTGCGCTCAATGCCAGATTTAAATCAAAGTAATCCGTTGTTATTAAATTACTTAATTCAAAATACAATTTGGTGGGTGGAATACGCTGATTTGGACGCATTGCGTGTTGACACTTATTCTTACAATGAAAAAGCTGGAATTTCTAAATGGACGAAAGCTGTTATGGATGAATATCCAAAGTTGGGAATGACAGGAGAAGTTTGGTTACACGATCAAGCTCAGATTTCCTATTGGCAAAAAGATAGTCCAATTGCTGCGATACAAAATTATAATTCCAATTTGCCCTCAGTAATGGATTTTACCTTACACGATGCCGTTCAAGATGCCTTCAATGAAAAAGAGCAAGGTTGGGACAGAGGAGTGGTTAGACTTTATGAGAATTTCGTGAATGATTTTCTTTACAAAGACCCGAATCAATTGTTGGTTTTTCTTGAGAATCACGACACTAAACGTTTCAACGAATTTTGCCCAAAATTGGAAGATTATAAATTAGCTATGACGCTTTTGGCAACCACTCGTGGTATTCCGCAAATCTATTATGGAAGTGAAATTGGAATGAAAGGTGACAAAAATAAGGGTGATGCAGCTATTCGTCAAGACTTTCCAGGAGGTTGGACAGGAGACAATCACAATGCCTTTAAAGCTGAAGGAAGAACAACTGAAGAGCAAGCTTATTTTGAGTTTACAAAGAAATTATTGAATTGGAGAAAAACCAAAAATGT